>NZ_JAVRHT010000026.1:0-53853 GCF_031846415.1 Rubrivirga litoralis
ACCCCGGCATCGCAAAAAACTGGAGGTCCGCCAGGTCGCCCTCCAGGACCGCCCCGCCCGCCGGAGCGGGGAGGTCGCGGGCGAGGGACTGGGCGTCGGCGAGCGCGCTCGCGTAGAGGGCGCGGCGCTCGGCGCCCGAGCACGACTCAGCGTAGGCCGCCCCGCCCAGGGCCGCGTCCAGGCTGAACGCGGGCGGGGCGGACCGCAGGCCGGCGGGGCAGCCGTCGCGGTGCGTCCACGTGCCGGCGGCCAGGTCGAAGTCGTAGAGCGCGAGGAAGCGGGCGCCGTGCGCGGCCACGAAGCGGACGGCGTCGATCACGTAGTCGACCTCGGCCTCGTCCATCGAGTAGTGGAGGCCGACGCGCGCCCACCCCGGCTTTAGCCCGTGGTGGCCGTCCAGGATGCACTGGCGGAACCGGGCGCTCTCCTCGGCCCCGATCCCCAAGAGCCGGTGGCCGTACGGCCCGGCGCACGAGCACCCCGCCCGGCTCTGGATGCCGAAGAGGTCGTCCAGGAGGACCGTCACGAACCGGGGGTGGAGCACGCCGCCCCGCCCGTCGCGGACGTTGAACGAGACGATCGACAGGCGCTCGACGTCGGCGGCCTGGGGGCCGAGGATCTCGACGCGGTCGTCGTCGGCCCAGGCGGCGAGGGCGCGGGCGAGGTGCGCGCGCTCGCGGTCGTGGATGGCGTCGACGCCGACGGCCCGCTTGACTTCGAGCGCGTAGGCCGCGCGGAGCGTCTGGAACAGCCCGGGCGTGCCGGCCGTCTCGCGCGCCTCGACGTCGTCGGTGTAGTCGTGGTCCGCCTCGTTCACGTACGAGACCGTCCCGCCCCCGCCGACGGTCGGCGCCAGGTCGCCGCGGTAGAGCGACTCGTCGAAGACCAGGAGCCCGCACGCGCCCGGCCCGCCGAGGAACTTGTGGGGCGAGAGGAAGACGGCGTCGATCCGCCCGTCCGGGTCGCCCTCGGGCGCCATGTCGATCTCGACGTACGGCCCGGTCGCCGCGTAGTCGAAGAGCGCGAGCGCGCCGCGCGCGTGGAGCGCCCGCGCGATCTCGCGGACCGGCGCGAGGATGCCGGTCACGTTCGACCCGGCCGAGAACGACCCGACGAGCGGCCGCCCCGCCCAGCGCGGGTCGTCCAGGCGCTCCGCGAGGGCGTCGAGGCAGACCTGGCCGCGGCCGTCGAGCGGCACCTCGACGACCGTGCACAGCCCCTCGCGCCACGTCACCTCGTTCGAGTGGTGCTCGTACGGCCCCACGAACACGACCGGCCCGCGCGCGCGGAGCGCCTCCGCCCCGCCCGGGACGAGCGGGGCGAGGGCGTCGAGCGTGGCCGGCGGAATCGCGATCCCGAGGATCTCCTGGAGCTTGTGGATGGCGCCCGTCGAGCCGGTCCCCACGCACACGACCTTCCCGCCCGGCCCGGCGTTCACGGCCCGCTTGATGGCGGCCTCGGCGTCGTGGAGGAGGCCGGTCGCCGCCCGGCCCGTCAGGCTGTCCTCGGTGTGGGCGTTGGCGTAGAGCGGGGCCAGCGCGCGCAGGTGGTCCTCGACGAACGCGAGCTGGCGGCCGGACGCCGTGTAGTCGGCGTAGACGAGCGGGCGCCGGCCGAACGGGGTCTCGACGACGGCGTCGGCGCCGATCGTCTGGGCGCGGAGCGCGGCGGGCGTGAGGGCGGGCAGGGTCATGGGCGGGGCGGCGGGCGTCCCGGAAGGTAGGCCGCCCCGCCCGTTCGTCCGAGACGGCTACCGTCACGCCCCGCCGAGGCCGATCGGGGCGGGGCGGGCGCCGTCGGAGCTCGCGTGGGGCGGGGCGGCGTTTACGCCTCCAGCGCCCGGCGCAGCACGTCGGCCGAGGCGGCGTCGTAGCCCACGAGGAGCACGCGCGGCGACGGCCCGTGCGCGTCCTGCCACGCCCGCACCGCGTCGACGGCGACATGCGCGGCGTCCGCCGGCGGGTAGCCGTAGACGCCGGTCGAGATGGCCGGAAAGGCGACCGACGACGCCCCGCTCTCGGCCGCGAGGTCGAGGCTGCTCCGGTAGCACGAGGCGAGGAGGTCGGCCTCGCCGGCCGCCCCGCCCCGCCACACCGGGCCGACGGTATGGATCACGAACCGGGCGGGGAGGCGGAACCCCGGCGTGACGCGGGCCTCGCCGGTCGGGCACCGGACGCCCGGGCGCACCTCGGGCACGGCCCGGCACGCCGCGAGCAGCTCCGGCCCGGCCGCGCGGTGGATGGCGCCGTCGACGCCGCCGCCGCCGAGCATCCGCTCGTTGGCCGCGTTGACGACGGCGTCGACGTCGAGCGTGGTGATGTCGGCCTGGACGACGGAGAGGGCGGGCATGGGCGGGGACAAATGGGGGCGGGGCGGCGCCGCGCGTGGGGACGGATTAGCGCGTGACGGCCGGCGCCACCTCCCGGCCGACGTCCCGCAAAAACTCCGGGGCGAGGTCGGCCCCGTTCGGCCACGCGACCGTCCCCGTCTCGGCGTCCACGTACACCTCGGCAAACGCGGACTCGTCCCGCAACGGCGCGAACACCTCCCCGTCCAGCTCGCCGCTGAGGTCCACTTCCCGCTCGGTCCCGTCCGTGAACGAGACTGCGAGCCGGTAGCCGCCCAGGTGCTCGACGCTCACGACGTGAAGGAAGGGGTACGGCATCGGTTCGGGAATCAGGTCAGCGGCTCGATCGGTTCCAGCGGCTTACGTGCTCGGGCGAGGTCCCAGTTCCGCATCAGCTCGTCCTCGTGGAGCGCCGCCCATTCGAGCACGAGCCGGAGCGCCCGCTTCGACATCCGCCCCGTTACAGCGCCGCCCCCAATCTCGACCGTCACCTCGTCTTCGCCGTAGCGGACGTGGAAGTGGGGCGGGGGGTGGTCGCGGTAGTTGAGGAAGACGACGATGCCGAAGAAGCGGGAGACGGTGGGCAACGCGACGCTGGGCGGTACGAGGGACCCGAACGTACCGCGCCCTTGACTGAGGGCGGGGCGGCCGCCGCGGGCCTCCGCCCCGCCCCGCTCAGTCCGCCTCCACGAGCTGCCCGTTGTTCACGACGGCCCACGCGCGCCCGACCATCGGGCTCCCCACGAACGGCGTGTTGTGCGACTTCGACCGGACGTGCTCGCGCCCGAACGTCCACTCCGTCGTGTCGTCGAAGACGGTCAGGTTGGCCGCCCCGCCCACGTCGAACGTCGGCACGTCGAGGCCGAGGATCTCGCGCGGCGCCACGGCCAGCTTGTGGACGACCTGG
Source organism: Rubrivirga litoralis (assembly GCF_031846415.1). Lineage (NCBI taxonomy): Bacteria > Pseudomonadati > Rhodothermota > Rhodothermia > Rhodothermales > Rubricoccaceae > Rubrivirga > Rubrivirga litoralis. The sequence goes on from NZ_JAVRHT010000026.1 coordinate 3,255, forward strand.
GCCAGCGTGAGCACGCCGGGCCGCACGAGGTCGCGGACCGTCAGGCCCCAGCAGGTTTCGAGGCCGAGGATGCCGAACGGGGCCTCGATAAACTCGACCTCCTTCTCGAAGGCCGCATGCGGCGCGTGGTCCGTCGCGATGGCGTCGATCGTGCCGTCGGCCAGGCCGTCCTTGATCGCCTGCACGTCGGCCGCGGTGCGGAGCGGCGGGTGCATCTTCGTGTTCGTGTCGTAGCCACTCGTCTCGACGGCCTCGTCGGTCAGCGCCCAGTGGTGCGGGCACGCCTCGGCGGTCACAGGCGCGCCCCGCCGCTTCGCCTCGCGGACGACATCGACGGCCCGGGCCGTCGAGATGTGGCAGACGTGGAACCGGCCGCCCGTGAACTCGGCGAGCAGGCAGTCGCGGGCGATCATGGCCTCCTCGGCGAGCCCGGGGATGCCGGGCAGCCCGAGCCGCGTGGCGACGGCCCCCTCGTTCATGTGCCCGTGCGGGTTGAGCGTCAGGTCCTCCTCGTGGCCCAGGACCGGCCGCCCGACCGTCCGCGCGTACTCGAGCGCCCGGCGCATGAGGCCGCCGTGCTGGACCGGCGAGCCGTCGTCGGAGAACGCGACCGCCCCGCCCGCGGCCATGTCCGCCATCTCGGCCAGCGCCTCGCCGCGGCGGCCCTTGGTGACGGCCCCGATGGGGTAGACGTCGACGGCCAGCCCCTCGGCCCGCTTGCGGACGAACTCGACCACGTCGCGCGTGGCAATCGGCGGGTCGGTGTTGGGCATGCAGGCGACGGCCGTGAACCCGCCCCACGCGGCCGCCCGCGCGCCGGTCTGGATCGTCTCCTTGTGCTCCTGGCCCGGCTCCCTCAGGTGGACGTGCATGTCCATCCAGCCCTGCGAGACCGTCTTGCCGGCCGCGTCGTACACGTCCGCCCCGCCCGCGTCGAGGGCGTCGCCGACGGCGGCGATCTTCCCGTCGCGGATGAGGACGTCGGCGCGGCGGGACGCGCCGGTCACGGCGTCGAGGACGGTGCCGCCGGAGATCAGGAGGTCGAGGGACACGGGCGGGGTGGCGAGGACGAGAAGAGGGAGGCACAGAGGCGATCTCCGCGCCCCTTCTCGGTGAGGGCGGGGCGGCCCCGAAGCTACCGCGGGCGGGCGGGGCGGCGCCCGGGACCCTCCCGCCGCCGCCGCGGTTGGGCACCCCTCCCCCACCCCGCCCCATGCCGACCGCGCGCCTCCGCCCCGCCCTCGCCGCCGCCGCGCTCGTCGGCTGCCTGACGGCCCACCCGCGCGTGCCGGCCCCGCCCCGCCCGCCGGGGGCGCCGGCGTTCACGCCCGACGTGTTCTTTGCCGGCTGGACGCGCGGCCTCGGCGTCCTCGACGTGCGGCTGCGCTCGCCCGAGCTCCTGTGCGTGGTCGGCTACGGCGAGGCGCAGCCCGACGGGACGTTCCGGCTCGACCAGACCGTCACGCACGCGGACGGACGGGCCGAGGAGCGGACGTGGACGATGCGCCGCGAGACGCCGACCCGCTACACGGCGACGCTCACCGACGCGGACGGCGAGGTGACGGCTACGGTCGAGGGCGGCGAGCTGTTTATCCGCTACTCGATGGGCGGCGGCCTCTCGATGCGCCAGCGCCTGATCCTCCAACCCGGCGGCCAGACGGCGCTCAACCTGTCGACGGTCTTTGCTCTCGGCGCCCTCCCCGTCGCGCGGCTCAACGAGCAAATCCAGAAGACCGACGCGCGCGTCCCGTGTGCGGGCGGGGCGGGCTCGTAGCGGGCGGACCCAACGGTAACGGGAAACGTAAAATCTCTCCACCCACGGCACCTAGATGTCCGTCACTGTCCAGTTCGACCTGCCCGAGAGCGTGTTCTCCAGCATCCGGAGCGCGCCCGATGACTTCGTGAGCGAGCTCCGCCTCGCGGCCGCCATCAAGTGGTTCGAGAGCGGCCGGATCTCCCAAGGGAAGGCGGCCGAAGTGGCCGGCATCAGCCGCCAGGCGTTCCACGACGCGCTCTCTGAATACGGCGTCTCCGCGTTCCAGGTCTCCTCGGAGGACCTCCGCGACGAGCTGCGGACGCTCTGAATGAGGCGCTGGGTCTTCGACGCCTCTCCCCTCATCGCGCTCGGGAAGATCGGGCTTCTGGATCTCCCAGCGCGGCTCCGAATCGGTGGTGCGATTCCAGAAGCGGTGGCCGCCGAAGTCGCAGCCGGCGACGACGCGGACCCCGCGAAGGTCTGGCTCCTCGGCGCCTCCCCGTTCCCCATCGTACCGGTTCCCGTCTCGCCCGCTGTCGCCGCGTGGGGCTTGGGCGAGGGCGAGAGCGCGGTGGTCTCGTACGCGCTCGACCACCCGAGCGCCGAGACTGTGTTGGACGACCGGGCAGCGCGGGCGTGCGCCCGGACGTTTGGCGTGGGCTCGCGCGGCACGCTCGGCCTCCTCGTGCTTGCCAAACGAGAGGGGGCCATCGCCGGAGTCCGCCCGTACGTGGACGCTCTGCTCGCCGCCGGCTACTACCTGGGAGACGACCTCGTTGCCGCCGTGCTGGCCGAGGCTGGGGAAGCCGCTCCCTGACCCCGCCCGGGCGGGGCGGCCTACCCGCCCACCGCCCCGCCCCGGCCGCCCGCGTCGAACGCCGCGTCCACGCGCGCGGCGACGTCGAGGAGGTGGTCGCGCGTCGCCGCGTCGCGCGTCCGCCCCGCACCGGCCTCGGCGCCCTCGCGGACGCGGCGGAGCGCGCCGCGCGCGGCGGCCCGCACGTCGGACTGGCTCACGTCGACGCCCAGGTGGCGGAGCCCCGCGGGAAGGTCCGGCCCGTCTTCGGTGAGGAGCGCGACGAGCCGCTCGACGTAGCCGCGCTGCAGGTTCCGGCGGTACACGTCGATGGCGGGGCGGCGGGCGTCGAGCTCGGCCCACACGTCGGCGCGGAGGTCGTCCATGAACGCGGCGAGCGGGTACGGCGCCGCCCCGCCCCGCCCGCCGTCGACGGCCTCGGCCTCGACGAGCCGGCCCAGCCGCATCGGGTCGAGGAGCCCGTTCAGGACCGCGACCTGGGCGCGGCGAAGGCCGTCGACGGCGCCCGTCGGCCGAATGCGGCGCAGGATCTCCGGGTCGAGCAGCCACGTCGGCGTCTCGAACACGTTCGCGTCCAGGAACGCGAGCGCCCGCTCCTGCTCCTGGCGCCCTACGGGCTCGAACACCACGCCCGCCTGGTCCGACGCCTTCGGCGTCTCGCGCACGCCGCCGACGACCGTCACCACGTGGCCCATGTAGCGCCGCCACATGCCGAGCGTCTCGCCGTAGATCTCGGCCAGGTCGTCGTAGCCCTCGCCCGGCGTCGACGTCCAGGCCACGAGGTTCGGGACCATGCGCTTCAGGTTCTCGACCGCGTAGCCGCTCGCCGCGACCGGATCGTCGCCCATGTCCTCGGTCTGCGCGTCCGGGTTGTAGCCGCCCCGCCCCGTCGAGAAGCGGTACACGGGGTCGCCCGCGCGCGCTGCCACGAGCGCGTCGAGCGTCGCCGTCTCGTCGTCGGGCGTCGCCACGTCGGGGTACCAGCGGTAGGCCCAGTTGATGGCGTAGTCGTCGTACGGGCCGATCTGGCGCACGAACCGCGTCACGCCGTCGCCGGGCTGGGCGACGTAGTTCTGGCGCGTGTAGTCCATGATCGTCGGGGCCACGCCGAACTCGCTCGTGAACGTCGGGCTGCGGAGGCTGTCGACCGGGAAGGCGCTCGACGCGATCATGTTGTGGGGGAGCCCGAGCGCGTGGCCGATCTCGTGGGCGATCACCTGGCGCATGGTCTCGCCGATGAGCGCCTCGTCGATCTGGAGCGACCGGGCGGCCGGGTTGGCCGCGCCCGTCTCGATCATCAGCCGGTTCCGGTACGAGCGGATGTGGTTGTGGTACCAGATGATGTCGCTCTCGATGATCTCGCCGCTCCGCGGGTCGCTCACGCTCGGCCCCGTCGCGTTCCGCGTCTCCGACGCCACGTAGCGGACAATCGAGTAGCGGACGTCCTCGGGGTCGAACGCCGCCGAGTCGCCCGGCGCCGGCGGCATCTCGCAGCGGATGGCGTTTTGGAAGCCGGCGACCTCGAACGAGCGGTTCCAGTCCTCGACGCCCTGGCAGAAGTACGGCCGCCAGCGCTCGGGCGTGGCCGGGTCGAGCGTGTAGACGATGGGCTCGACGGGCTCCACGAGCTCGCCGCGGAGGTACGCCGCCGTGTCGCGCGGGACGAGCCGCCACCGGCGGACGTACTCGCGCTCGGCCGCCTTCTGGTCGTCGCGCCCGTAGTCGATCTGGCGGACCGTGAAATAGCCCACGCGGTCGTCGGCGAGCCGCGCCGTCATGGGCTCGCGCGGGAGGAGCACGAACGAGTGGAACATCTGGAGCGAGACGGTCCCCGTGCCCGCGTTCGAGGGCGGGGCGGCCGCGTCGTACGTCGTCGTGTAGCGGACGTTGACGTTCTCGGGGAAGCTTTTGGCGCCGTCCACGAACGACCGCGCCTCGTCCAGCCGGCGGACCTTGAACCGCGTCCGCTGCGCGACGGTGAGGCCACTCAGCGCCGGCGTGTCCTTCCCGTACAGGTCGGTCACGTCGACGACCACGCCCGCGCCGTCCGGCGCGACGGCGGCGACCGGAAACGCGGCCACGACCGGCTCGAAGTTGTTGACGCGGACCGACTGCGCGATCGGCAGCGCCTCGTCGGCGACGGCCGCGTACGACTGGGTCCGCAGGAGCACGCGGTCGCCCACGCGCTCCCACCGGAGCACGCCCTCGGCGCGCTTGGCGCCGGCCGGGATGAACCCGCCCAGGTCCGCCGGCACCTGCGCGATGCGGACGACCGAGAGGAGGTCGCGGCCCATGAGCGAGTCCGGAACCTCGAACAGGAGTTTCTCCCCGACCCGGTGGACCGTGAACAGGCCGGCGTCCGTGACCGCCTCGTCCGTGACGACCTCGGCGTACGGCTTCGGGCCGCCCGTTTTCGCCGCCCCGCCCCGCCCGTTCGCGGCCTGCGAAGCGGGCGGGGCGGCGGCCGGCCGGGTGCCGGCGCAGCCGGCGAACAGAACGAGGGCGAGGGCGAGCGGGGCGAGGCGCACGGGCGGACCCAGAGGGCGGGGTGAGCGGGCTCGGATGGTACGGGCCGCCCCGCCCCCGTCGCCAGTCGGCCGCGGGCCAAAGATGCCCCACCCCGCCCACCCCGCGTGAGGGCGGGGCGGTCGTCGTAGCGGCGTTGCATGCAACGCCGTCGGGCCGGCCTCTGGGCGGGGCGGATCCGTAGGGACACCACGCGTGGTGTCCGCATGCGCGGCACGCCGCCCCGCCCCCCGTGTGGGATGGCCGCGCCGGGCCTCAGCCCCTGAACGCGCAGGCGGGGTGGCGGCGGCGACCGCCCCGCCCCGCCCACAAGACGCGAGGGCGGGGCGGTTGGGGCGGCACGCGGACGGCGGGGCGTGGGCGCGCGGCTCAGGGAAAGACCCCCAGACGGGTCAGGGGCGCCGGCCGAAACCTCCACCCTCCGCTCCCCTTCAAGCCCGCACCTCCCTCAGACCACGGCGGCTCCGCCCGTCCACCCCGCCCCCTCGACATGAGCGTTCTCCAGCCCCGCGACACCGTCAGCGACTTCGTCCTCGACCGCCTGATGGAGTGGGGCGTCGACACCGTCTTCGGGTACCCCGGCGACGGGATCGGCGCCTTCGACGGCGCCCTCGCGCGGGCCGACCACGACGACCTCCCGCTCCGCTACATCCGCCCGACGCACGAGGAGATCTGCGGGCTCATGGCGACGGCCTACGCCAAGTGGACGGGCCAGCTCGGCGTGTGCACGGCGACGTCGAGCCCGGGCGCGTTCCACATGCTCAACGGGCTCTACGACGCCAAGATGGACAACCAGCCCGTCGTCGCCGTCATCGGCCAGCAGAACCTGGCGTCGCTGGGGAGCGGCTACCAGCAGGAGTCGAACCTCGAGCGGACGTTCGCGGACGTGGGCGCCTACGTCCAGACGATCGTGACGCCGGAGCAGGCCCAGGTCGTCGTCGACCGGGCGTGCCGGACGGCCCTCACGCACCGCCAGCCATGCGTGATCGTGATCCCCCACGACGTGCAGGCCATGACGCGCGAGGAGCCGCCGCAGAGGATGGAGGTCTCGCGGAGCAGCTCGGCCCCGACCTCGACGGCCATCGCCCCGCCCCCGGACGAGCTCCGGCGCGCGGCCGACGTCCTCAACGCGGGTAAGAAGGTGGCCTTCCTCGTCGGCGCCGGCGCGCTCGGCGCGACCGACGAGGTGCTGGCGCTCGCCGAGAAGACCGGAGCCGGCATCACGACGGCCCTCCGCGGCAAGGACGTGGTCCCGGGTGACGTCCCCTACAACACGGAGCAGCTGGGGCTCCTGGGCACGCTCCCCAGCTACAAGATGATGCAGGAGTGCGACACGCTCCTCATGATCGGGTCGAACTACCCGTACGGCGGCTACCTCCCGGCGACCGGCCAGGCGCGGGGCGTCCAGATCGACCTCCGGCCGAGCCAGCTCGGCGTCCGCTACCCGATGGAGGTCACCCTCTGGGGCGACGCCAAGACGACGCTCCAGGCGCTCCTCCCGCTCGTCGAGCAGACGGCCGACACGTCGTTCCAGGACACGACGGCCGAGCGGATGCGGGAGTGGGAGGGCGTGCTGGCGGCCCTGGCCCAGAACGAGGCCGAGCCCATCAACCCGCGCCAAGTGTTCCACGAGATGAACGAGCGGCTGCCCGCGGGCGCCGTCGTCACGTGCGACGCCGGCTCGACGGCCGACTGGTACGGCCACCACGTCCGCCTCAAGCGCGGGATGCGCGGCGACCTCTCGGGGCGGCTCGCGACGATGCTCGCGGCCATGCCCTACGCCGTCGCCGCCAAGTTCGCGCTCCCCGGCCGGCCCGTCGTGTGCACGATCGGCGACGGCGCCTTCCAGATGCTGGGGATGAACGAGCTCATCACGGTCAAGAAGTACCAGCACCTGTGGGAGAACAAGCAGCTCGTCGTCCTGGTGCTCCACAACGACGACCTCACGCAGGTCTCGTGGGAGATGCGGACCGAGGACGGCAACCCGCGCTGGACCGGCTCGCAGGCCGTCGAGTCGATGGACTACGCGGCCTTCGCCGAGACGCTCGGGTTCCAGGGCCTCAAGGTGACCGACCCGTCCAAGGTCGGCGAGGCGTGGGACGCCGCGTTCGCCCACGACGGCGTGACGGTCCTCGACGTGCACACGGACAAGAACGTGCCGCCGCTGCCGCCCCACATCTCGTTCAAGTTCGCCGCGAACATGGCCGAGGCGCTCCTCAAGGGCGACCCCGACGAGTGGGACGTGGTCAAAAGCTCGGCCAAGGCGCTCGTGACCCAGAAGGCCGCCGAGGTCAAGGAGGCCCTCCACCTCGGCGACGACGACGACGACGCGTGACGCGCGCCGAGGGGGAGACCGCCCCGCCCCCGGCGCCCGCCGCCGCCCGCGAGCGGCCATGCACCACCCCGCCCTCTCGCTCCACGCCTGACGCCCCCGCCCCCATGACGACCGCCCCGCCCACGGTCTCCGACGCCCACCGCGCCGTGGCGCGCGACGCCCGCCGCCTGCTGTCCGAGCAGGCCACGCTGGCCGAGCTGGCGCCGAGCACCGGCCCGCTCGCCGGCGCCGCGGCGACCCCGTTCGGCTGGGGCTACGTGCTCGGCGTGGTCGACGCGCTGTGCGGGGTCCACGGCGCCCCGTTCGACGCGACGGCGCTCGGCGTGTGGGCGGCCGTGCTGGAAGAGGCGGCGGGCCGCCCCGCCCCCGACGCGCTCGACGCGGCGCTCGACGCGCTCCGGGGCGGGGCGGACACGGGCGGGGCGGGGCGGGAGCCGTACGGCTTCGCCGCAGGGCGCGAGTACGGCGGGAACGAGGCGCTGGGGTGGTCGCAGGGCGCGTGCGTGCCCGCCGCGCTCGTCCACCTGTCCCGGGTCCGGTCGTGAGCCCGATTTTTTTCACGCGGGCGCCACGCGCTCGGCGCCCTCCACCCCGCCCCTCGATGCCTCGCCTCCTTCCCCTCTCCCTGCTGCTCGCCCTCCTGCCGCGGCCGGGTGCGCCTCGACGGCTCCGCCGCTGGACGCCTCCGACGTAGCCGACGCGACGGCCAGCGTGGCCGGCCTGCGCGGCTACGTTCAGAATCAAGGCTACACCCTCTTTCCCGACGCGTCGTTCGACCCCGGCCTGTTCTCGACCAACCGCGAGTCGTTCTCGGTCGACGGCGGGCGCGGCCGGCTGAGCGTGTACGCGTTCGAGTCGGAGGCGGCGATGGAGCAGGCGGCGCTCCGGCTCTCGACGGCCGCGTTCTCGCCGGTCTGGAACGTCTACGAGGGCGGCAACCTCGTCGTCGTGTATCTCGGCCGCGACCCCGGGATGCTGGCCGCGCTGGGCCGGGTGATGGACCCCATCGCCTGACGCCCCGCCCCTGGCACCCGCCCCGCCCGAGCGGGGCGGGCGCTGCCCGAAGGTCCCTGTCGCTCGTGTTGTTTCCTCGTCCGTTGCCGTGGGCGGGGCGGCGATCCACCCTGCCCCATCAGGAGGGCGGGGCGGGCCACGACGGAGCGATCACCGACGGCCCCGCCGCGCCCCGTTTTCTCACGCCCCTCTTTCCCGTGTTCTCCAACAAACGCTACCGCTGGTGGCAGGCCGCCGCCGTCGGCCTCCTCGCCAACGCCCCGACCGCGCTCGGCCTCACCGGGCAGAACTCGAAGCCGTTCTACCAGGACCTCGACCAGCCGCCGGGCGCGCCGCCGGCGTGGGCGTTCGGGCCGGCCTGGACGCTCAACAACGTGACCACGCTCTGGAGCAACCTCCGCGTGGCGAACGCGCCCGAGGGGACGCCCGGGCGCCGGGCCTACCTCGCGCTCGAAGGCGTCGGCTGGGGGCTCTTTGCCGCCTTTACGCCGACCTTTTTCGGCCTCCGCAGCCCGGTCCTCGGCGCCGTCGACTCAGTCGCCTTTTTCGGGACGACGCTGGCCAGCACGGCGCTCGCCACGCAGATCGACAAAAAGGCGGCGCTCGCCCTGCTCCCGCGCCTGGCGTGGACCGGCTTCGCGAGCTACCTCGCCCTCGGCGTCGCCCGCCGCAACGACGACCCGCTGTTCGACGGCTGAGCGCCACGAGCCGCCCCGCGCCCGCCCCGTGACCACCCCGCCCGCCGCCCCGCTCCCCGCGCGGCAGATCCGGTTCCGCCGGCTCCTCCTGCTCGCACTCAGCGCCGTCGCGGGCTACGTCGACGTGCTGAGCTACACGCAGTTCGACCGCGTGTTCGTCGCCAACATGACCGGCAACACGGTCCTGCTCGGCATCTCGCTCGTCGACGGCGACCGGGGGGCGCTGCTTCAGCACGCCCTCGCGATCGTCGGCTTCATGGGCGGGGCGGCCTTCGGGACGTGGGTCGGGCACGGGCGGGACGCGCGGAGCGGGCTCCGCCGCGGGCTGACCGTCGAGATCGTCCTCCTCGTGGTGGTGGCGGCCGGCTGGACCCTCAGCGGCGACGCCACGCCGGGACCCGCCGTGCGCGAGGGGCTCATCGCCGCGGCCTCGGCGGCGATGGGCGTCCAAAGCGCGGCGGCCCGGCGGATCGACGTGCTGGGGATCTCGACGACCTACCTCACGGGCATGCTCACGCGCCTCTCGACGCTCGCCTTCGACCGTGCCGTGGGCGAGGCGCCGCCCGGGGAGCCGGTGCCGCGCTGGACGCCGCCGCCGGACGCCGTGCTCCTCGCGGCCACGTGGGGCGTCTACGTGGGCGGGGCGGCGGCGGCGGCGGCCGTGCTCCTCGTCACGAAGTCGTGGGCCGTGGTCGTCCCCATCGTCGTCCTGCTGGCGATGGTGGTCCGGTGGCCGGCGTGGCGGCGGCCGGCCGCCGCCGGGTAGCGCCCGCCCCGCCCTCGCCTGCCCCGAGACTGAGGAGCTGGGCGGGGCGGCCGCAGCACCGTTCATGCTCCCCAGAGTACGTTTACGGCCCTCTTCTCGCGCGGGACGCCCCCGCCCCCTCACGACGCGCGGGCGGGGTGGCCTCGACCTCCCCGCCCTCTCCTTCTCCATGCTCCTCTCCCTACTCCTCCAAAGCGGCGACTCCGGCGGCCTCACGATCGACTGGACGCAGATGCCGACCTACAACACGATCATGGCTGTGGCGACGGGCCCCGGCCTGATCCTCGTCGTGCGCGCCGGCCGCCTGCTCCGCTCGACGCTCCCCGAGCGGGCGCTCGAAGGCTACGCGATGGCGTTCGCCGTGCTCGGCACGATCCTCACGGCCACGGGCCTCCACATGACGCTCACGTGGCCGCTCGCGCGGTACTTCCCGTTCGACAACATCGTCTTCGGCGAGCCCAGCCTCGCGTTCGGCGTGCTCCTGCTGTGGGTCGCGTTCTACGCGTGGACCCGCGGACCGCGGCTGCTCGCCGAGGCGGACCCCGGCGCGGCGTTTACCGAGGTGCTCCGGCCGGTCTCGGTGTTCGTGTTCGGGATGGGGCTGGGCCTGTTCGGGATCGCGGCGGCCGGCGTGGGCTACCAGCTGTTCGCCGCCCCGCCCGAGGAGCCCATCGCGGGCTGGTTCGCGGCGTACCCCTGGATCGAGGCCACGTTCATCTCGGGCCTGTACGCGCTCGTCGGGCTGGGCGCCGTCCTGCTGCCGTGGTCGTTCCGCGAAGGCGTCCGCCGCGTGGTGGGGACAGCGTGGACCGTCGCCGGCGTCGTGTTCCTCCTGTTCGGGGCGCTCAACTTCTTCACCCACATCGGCCTCATCGTGAACACGATGCCCCACGCGCCGTGACGCGCGGAGGCGGGGCGGCGAATTCGGCGTCGAGGCCAGACAAACGAGAGCCCCGCGCCTCGGGGAGACGCGGGGCTCGGCCGGCGGGGACCGCCGGGATGCGGGTGCTCGGGTGAGCTACTCGCAGGTGCCGCCCGGGACGGGGTTCGGCGAGACGCAGGCGTCGAGCGAGCCGGTGCTCGTCCCGATCTGGGCGCCCATGTCGAGGATCGAGTCGGTCTGGGTCGACATCTGGTCCGCCGCGGTGAGCGTGCGGACGTCGCCGATGACCGAAAGGGCGGGGCGGGTGTAGGTCTTCATTGTAGCAGTTGGTTATGTGAGCAAAAAGCCGTCTCCCCAGCGCGCCAGGGCAACGAGCGGAGAGTGTACTGCAAGGGTACGGAAACGCCGATTCGGCCGCCGTAGGGGAATCGCTTTGGCCTCTCCGTTTCTCTCCTCACTCCCCGGTGCTCTTTTGGCGCACATATCCGCACGCGCCGCCCCAGTCGAACAGGGGAATCCCTGGGACCTCAAACGTGCTCGGCTCCGGCTCGCGCGCTACCGCCCCGCCCCGCCCACCGGGAAGTCGATCGAGATGGTGCCGGGGTAGCGGATGGGGCCGACCGGCGTCGACACCGTCGGCCGCGCCTCCAGGCGGACCGTTTGGCGCCGCGTGTCCGCGCCGGCCAGGTTGCGGACGAGCGTGGTGAGGTCGCCCACGTTGCGACCGAAAAAGCGGACGAGGTCGAGCTCCATCTCGATGGGCAGGTCGGCCACCCCGCCCGGCGGGACGAGGCGGTCGTCGTTGTAGACACCCGAGACGGTCTCGGTGCCGTCGAGGAACAGGGTCCAGTCGAGCGACACGAGCTGGGCCGCGGCCGGGTTGTCGGCCGGGTTCTCGGCGCCCACGTGGAGCGTGAACCGGAGCGGCACCTCGCCGCGCGCGGCGGCCGTCCCCAGCCGGGCGAGGTCGGCCGGGCCGAGGTCGCCGCCCCGGGCGATCCGGTCGAGGTCGACGCCGGCGACGAGCCCGTTCGACACGCGGTCGAGGTCGAACTGGACCTGGCGGAGCGCGGCGAGCTGCTGGATCGTCGTGCAGCCCGGCGCGACGAGGAGCGCGGCGAGGAGGGCGACGAAGAACGGGACCGTTCGGGGCATGGGCGGGCGTGGGGTGCGGGGAGCGTGCATACTAACCGAGCGACAACCGTGCCGGCCTCGGCGCCCGCCCCGCCCCCGACTCCGTGGTCCCGCTCCCCCACCCCCTCGTCGTCGTCGTCCACGACGTGCGCTCGGCGTACAACGTCGGCGCCGTGTTCCGCACGGCCGACTCGGCGGGCCTCGCCCGCGTCGTCCTCACCGGGTTCACGCCGACGCCCGCGCACCGCGGCGTGGCCAAGACGGCGCTGGGCGCCGAGGGCGCCGTGCCGTGGGAGCGCTACGACACGGCCGAGGACGCGTTCGCCGCGCTCCGCGCCGAGGGCTTCGCCGTCGCCGCCCTCGAACGGACGCCAGAGGCCGTGGCGCCGGGCGACGTGCCGGCCTCGGCGTTCCCGCTCGCGCTGGTCCTGGGCAACGAGAAAACGGGCGTGCCGCGCTACGTGCTGGACGCGGCCGACCTCGTCGTCGGGCTCCCGCAGTACGGCGCGAAGGCGTCGCTGAACGTGGCCGTCGCGTTCGGGGCCGCGGCCTACCGGCTCGTCGAGCGGTACCAAGAGGTCGGGCGCGGCGAAGGCGGACCGCCCGAGAGGGCCACCTCCCGTTGACCGAGCGGGCGGGGCGTGCGTAGCCCCTTGCCGGCGGGGCGGCGTACCTTGACGGCCGAAGCCAGGGGTGCCGCCCCGCTCCCGCCGCGCGCGGGCCGGGCGGCTGAGACAGACCCTCCGCACCTGATCCGGTTCGCACCGGCGTAGGGAGAGCTTCCGGTCGTGCCCGGCGGCACCCCCGGCTTCCAGACCCCCTCACCTCTGGACCGCCGCCATGGACCTCGCCACCCCGCCCGCCGCCTCGGCCCGCCGCGCCGCCGACGCCGCCACCCACGCCCGCATCGAGGAGCTCTCGGACGAGGTCCGACGCCCGCTCCCCGGCTCGCGCAAGGTCTACGTCGAGGGCTCCCGCCCCGACCTCCGCGTGCCGATGCGGCTCGTCGCGCAGGCGGACACGCCGGCCAGCTTCGGCGTCGAGGAGAACCCCGCGTTCCCGGTGTACGACGCTTCCGGGCCGTACACCGACCCTGACGTCCCGATCGACCTCCGGCGCGGCCTCCCGAGCGTGCGGGGCGCGTGGGTCGAGGAGCGCGGCGACACGGAGCGGCTCGGGGATCCGTCGAGCGCGTTCGGCCGCGAGCGGGCCGCCGACGCCGCGACGGCTCACCTCCGGTTCGAGCACGTCCGCCCGCCCCGCCGCGCCCGGGCGGGGCGGACGGTGACGCAGCTCCACTACGCCCGGCGGGGCGAGGTCACGCCCGAGATGGAGTTCGTGGCCATCCGCGAAGGCCAGCGGCTCGGCGCCCTCCGCGAGTCCCACCCCGCCCTGTTCCAGCAGCACGCCGGCCACGCCTTCGGCGCCGCCATCCCGCGCGAGATCACGCCCGAGTGGGTCCGCGACGAGGTCGCCCGCGGCCGGGCCATTATCCCGGCCAACGTGAACCACCCGGAGCTCGAGCCGATGGCGATCGGCCGGAACTTCCTCGTCAAGATCAACGCCAACATGGGCAACTCGGCCGTCACGTCGAGTATCGCCGAGGAGGTGGACAAGCTGACGTGGGCCATCCGGTGGGGGGCCGATACGGTCATGGACCTCTCGACCGGGAAGCACATCCACGAGACGCGCGAGTGGATCCTCCGGAACAGCCCGGTCCCGATCGGGACGGTCCCCATCTACCAAGCCCTCGAGAAGGTCGGCGGCACGCCCGAGGACCTCACGTGGGACCTGTTCCGCGACACGCTCGTCGAGCAGGCCGAGCAGGGCGTGGACTACGTCACGATCCACGCCGGCGTCCTCCTCCGGTTCGTCCCGCTGACGGCGGGGCGGCGGACGGGGATCGTCTCGCGGGGCGGCTCGATCATGGCCAAGTGGTGCCTCGCCCACCACCGCGAAAGCTTCCTCTACACGCACTGGGACGAGATCTGCGAGATCTGCGCAGCCTACGACGTCTCGTTCTCCATCGGGGACGGGCTCCGGCCGGGCTCGATCGAGGACGCCAACGACGACGCCCAGTTCGCCGAGCTCTACGTGCAGGGCGAGCTGACGAAGCGGGCGTGGGCGCACGACGTCCAGGTCATGAACGAGGGGCCGGGCCACGTCCCGATGCACCTGATCCAGGAGAACATGCAGAAGCAGCTCGACTGGTGCGGGGAGGCCCCGTTCTACACCTTGGGGCCGCTGACGACCGACATCGCTCCGGGCTACGACCACATCACGTCGGGGATCGGCGCCGCCATGATCGGGTGGTTCGGGTGCTCCATGCTGTGCTACGTGACGCCGAAGGAGCACCTCGGGCTGCCAGACCGCGACGACGTCCGCGAGGGGGTCATCACGTACAAGATCGCGGCGCACGCGGCCGACCTCGCCAAGGGCCACCCGGGCGCGCAGGCCCGCGACAACGCGCTCTCGAAGGCCCGGTTCGAGTTCCGCTGGCAGGACCAGTTCAACCTGGGCCTCGACCCGGAGCGGGCCTGCGCCTTCCACGACGAGACGCTCCCGAAGGACTCGGCAAAGGTGGCCCACTTCTGCTCGATGTGCGGGCCGAAGTTCTGCTCGATGAAGATCACCCAGGACGTCCGCGACTACGCGGCCGCGCACGGGGTCGACGTCGAGGCGGCCATCCCCGAGGGGATGCGCGAGAAGGCCGGGGAGTTCGCGGCCGGCGGCGGCACGCTCTACCCCCGCGCCTGACCACCCCGCCCGCGGCGTGTGCGGGCGGGGCGGCCCGGGCGGGGTGGGACAACTCCAGGCGGGACGTCCCGGACGGGGCGGCGCTCGCGCTAAGTTTCCGCTCCCCTTCCACCCGCCCCGCCCCGCCCATGCTCATCAAACCCGGCCGTTCGAGCGGCAACCTCATCGACCGCCGCGGGGGGCGGGGCGGGCGCGGCGGGCGGGTCGGCCTCGGGCTGGGCGGCCTGGTGGTGGTCCTCATCGCGGCCTTTTTCGGGCTCCCCGTCGACCAGTTCCTCGGCGGGGGCGGGGCGGCGACGGGGCCGGTCGAGACGACGCCGAGCGCGCCGCAGGACGAGGCCTCGCAGGTCGTCGACGCCGTGCTCGCCTCGACCGAGGACGTCTGGGGCGCCCTCTACCGCCAGACCGGCGACGTCTACCCCGAGCCCAACCTCGTCCTCTACGAGGGCGCCACGCCGACCGGGTGCGGCTACGGGCAGGCGGCGACGGGGCCGTTCTACTGCCCGTCCGACCAGACGGTGTACCTCGACCTCTCGTTTTTCCGCCAGCTCGCGGCGCTCGGCGCGCGGGGCGACTTCCCGCTCGCCTACGTCATCGCCCACGAGGTCGGCCACCACGTCCAGAACGTCGAGGGGCTCCTGGGCCGGTCGCGCTCGAACGCCATGTCGGTCCAGACCGAGCTCCAGGCCGACTGCCTCGCCGGCGTCTGGGCGCACTACGCCCAGGACGAGGGCGGGGCGGTCACGCTCGACGACGCCGACATTGAGGAGGGCATATCGGCCGCCGCCGCCGTCGGCGACGACCGCCTCCAGGAGCGGGCCGGCGGCGTCGTCCGGCCCGAGTCGTTCACGCACGGCTCGTCGCGCCAGCGCGCCGAGGCGTTCCTGGCCGGCTACCAGGGCGGCGACTACGCCGTGTGCTTCCGGTAGTCCGCCCCGCCAGCGGCCGCCCCGCCCTCGGCGTCACGCGGGAGGCGCCGCCCCGCCCTCGGCCCACGCCACGACCAGCCACAGGCCGCCGACGCGGCCGTAGCGGAGCCGCCACGGCCCGGAGGCCTCGGCCCAGGCCCGCGCCGCCCCGCTCGCGGCAGCCGGGGCGGGGCGGTCCAGCGTCAGGCGGACCGACCGGGCGCCGGCGCGCAGCCCCGTCCGCTGCCCCTTGAGGACGGCCTCCTTCATCGACCACAAGAGCGTCTGCGCCTCGTCGGTCGGGCCGCCCAGGGCGTCGAGCGCGCCCAGCTCGTCGTCGCGGAGCATGCGCCGCCACAGGGCGGGGTGGCGCGGGGCCACCGCCTCGACGTCGACGCCGACCGGGCGGTCGGCGAGGGCCGCCGCGCCGACTGCCGCCCCGCCCCGCCCGGCGTGGGCGATGGACACGAACGCGGGCGGAGCGGGCGGGGCGCCGTCGTGCGCGAGGTCGAGGCGCGAGAGGTCGAGGCGCGGGGCGCCGTCCGGGCCGACGACGAGCGGGACGTCGGGCGGGGCGCAGCCCAGGCGGCCGGCGGCGAGCCTGCGCAGGGCCTCGCGGCCGAGCGCGAAGCGGAGCCGGCGGTCGGCGCTCCCGAACGCGGCAGCCCGCGCGCGCTCGGCGGCCGAGAGCGCGTCGGGGTCCGCCCCGCCCCCGGCGAGGGCGACCTCGACGCCGGATGGGAGGCCGCGCCGGAACGTTTTCAACCCTGACTGAAAGTTATTCGCACGGGCGGGACCGTCTGGAGCAGGAAGAGAGTACGGAGCCACTGGGGAAGTCCACTACACGGCCCGACGGGGAAACCGCTGTCGGACTGGTACCGACGCACTACGGCTCCCCGTTCCTCCCCCGCTATCTTCCGCTCCTCCACACCTCCGCTATGAGCGACTTGCCCGTGCCGCCCCTCGCGCCCCCGATGGACTCCTCCGGAGACGGAGCCGACGTGGCCCCCGGCGCCCTCGGCCGTGTCCGCGAGTCGTTCACCGACTTTCTCGCGGCGTACCGCGAGCGGCTCGACCACCTGTTCGAGGTCCGCGTCGACGCCGGCCGCATGAACCTCCAGCGCGGGCTGCCCCCGTTCGTCGTCCAGCGGTTCCGCGACGTCGACCCGCTCTCGGTCTACGTGCCCGAGGCGTACGGCGGGCGGGGCGGCTCGATCGCCCACAGCATGACGGTGCTCGAAGAGACGAGCTACCACTCGCTCGCGCTCTCGCTCGTCGTCGGGATCAACGGCGGCCTGTTCCTCCAGCCCGTCGCGAAGTACGGGTCCGAGGAGGCCAAACGTCGCGTGCTCCCGGCCTACGTCCAGGGCCGGCGGATGGGCGGGCTCATGATCACCGAGCCCGACTACGGGTCCGAGGCGCTCCGCATGGAGACGTCGTGGACGCAGGACGAGAGCGGGACCTACCACGTCGAGGGCACCAAGCACTGGGCCGGGCTGACGGGCTGGGCCGACTACTGGCTCCTCACGGCCCGCGGCCGGACGTCGTCGGGCGAGCTCCGCCGCGACGTCGACTTCTTCATTGCCGACAGCACGTGCCCGCGCCAGCACGTCGAGGTCGAGGAGGTGTACCCGAACGTCGGGCTCAAGATGATCCCGTACGGCCTCAACCGGGTCAACGTGGACCTCCCCGCGTCCTCGCGGCTCGAGCCCGAGACGACCGGCGTCAAGATGATGCTCGACATCCTGCACCGGAGCCGGCTCCAGATCCCCGGCATGGGCATGGGTTACCTCCGGCGGCTCTACGACGAGGCCCTCGACCACTGCCGCGAGCGGTTCGTCGGCGGCCGGTCGCTCGTCGACTACGACCAGGTCAAGGGACGGCTGGCCCGGCTCCAGTCGTTCGTGACGGGGACGGCCGCCATGTGCCTCTCGACGTCCGAGGTGGCCGGCGTCGAGCGCAATCTGTTTTCCGAGAGCCTCCGCGCGAACGCCTTCAAGACGGTCGTGACGGACTGGATGCAGGAAGCGGCCCAGTCGTTCCTCCAGCTCGCCGGCGCCCAGGGCTACCGCGAGGACCACTTGGCGGGGCGGTCCATCGTGGACTCGCGGCCGTACCAGATCTTCGAGGGCTCCAACGACATCCTCTACCAGCAGGTCACGGAGTCGGTCGTGAAGGCGATGCGCCGGCTCAAGCAGGCCAACCTGGGCGCCTACCTCCGCACCGAGCCGCTCACGGCGCGGGCCGCTGAGACGCTGGGCGACGCGCTGTCGTTCGACGTCGACTGGGCGATGCCGCAGCGGAAGCTCGTCGAGCTGGGCCGCGCCATCAGCCGGCTCGTGACCATGGAGATGACGATCGAGCTCGGCGAGCGCGGCTACTCGGCCGAGCTCGTCCACAACATGCTCGACGAGACGCGGGCCGAGATCCGGGGCCTCCTCGAAACGTACCGGCGGGGCGGCCTGACGGCGCTCGTTGAGGAGCCGTCGACGGCCGACTGGCTCCACCGCGTCCGCCCCGCCACCTCGTGAGCGGGGCGGCCTGGGCGGGGCGGCCCGCGGACGCCGAGCTCGCCCCGTTCTACCGGCGCTACGTCGCGCTCGTCCCCGACGGGGACCTGCTGGAGACGCTGGCGGCGCAGGGCGCCGAGACGGCGGCGTGGCTCCGGTCGCTCCGCCCCGCCCTCGCCAGCTGGGCCTACGCGCCGGACAAGTGGACCGCGGCCCAGGTGGTCGCCCACGTGATCGACACCGAGCGGATCTTTGGCGCCCGCGCCCTCCGCCTCGGGCGGGGCGACCCGGCGCCGCTGCCGGGCTACGACCAGGACGCGTACGTCGCGGCGCTCGGCCCCGAGCGCCGGTCGCTGGCCGACCTCGCGGGCGAGCTCGAACGCCTCCGCGCAACGACCGTCGACCTGCTCAGATCGATCCCCCACCCCGCCCTCGACGTTGTCGGCACGGTGTCGGGCGGGCCGATGAGCGCGCGCGGGGCCGCCTACGTGATCGCGGGACACGAGCGGCACCACGTCCAGATCTTGCGCGAGCGGTACGCCGCGGGCGGGGCGGCGTAACCCGACGGGGCGGGACGCCGTAGGGGCGGGTCCCGCTGCCCCTGCACGCCATGAGCGCCGACGCCTTGAAGCGACTTCTGATCCTGTCGACGGGGGCGGCCTACCTCGCGAGCGTCCCGTGGGCCTACCACGACGCCGAGCAGCGGGGCAAAAGTGGCCCGCTCGTGGCGCTCGGGGTCGGCCTGGTCTCGTGGCCGTTCGGGCTGCTGGCGTGGCTGTTTGCCCGCCCCGCCCGGAGGTCCGGCTAGAGCAACGTGCAGGTAGATACAGAGGTACTCGGTACGAGGTACACGAGCGCCGAGGCCAGATCGAGCCGTACCTCGTACCCAGTAACCCCGTACCCACCCGAAGGGTGCTCTAGCTCTGGCGCCTCGGGCGGGGTGGCTCCGCTCGGGGGACTCTCCTCACCCGCCCCGCCCCGATGCTCCGCTTGCTGCTCCCGCTGGTCGCCCTCGTCGCCGCGTCCGCCGCCGCCCAGTCGCCCGTCGTCGGGGACTGGACGGGCGAGATCGAAGGGGCCGGGCTGACGGTCACGTTCCACGTCGCCGACGCGGACGGCGGCCTCTCGTCCACGTTCGACGTGCCAGCCCAGGGCGCCCTCGGCGTGCCGACGGGCGAGACCACGTTCCGCGGCGACACGCTCACGATCACGGTCCCGCTCGTCGGCGGCCGGTACCAAGGCACGCTCGTGGGCGGGGCGGTCGCGGGCACGTGGAGCCAGGGCGGGGCGAGCCTCCCGCTTCGGCTCACGCGCGCCGAGGGCGGGGCGGCCGCCCCGCCCGAGCGGGCCGACACGCCGCAGCCGCCGTTCCCGTACCGCGACGAGGAGGTGTCGGTCGCGTCCGTCGATGGCGTGACGCTGGCGGGGACGCTCACGGTACCGGACGGCCCGGGGCCGTTCCCGGGCGTCGTCCTCGTGTCGGGCTCGGGGCCGCAGGACCGGGACGCGGACGTGCTGGGGCACCGCCTGTTCGTTGTCCTGGCCGACCACCTCGCCCGGCGCGGGATCGCCGTCCTCCGCTACGACGAACGCGGCGTGGGCGCCTCGACGGGCGACTTCGGCGCGGCGACGACGGCCGACTTCGCGCTCGACGCGCAGGCCGCGGCGGACGCTCTGGCGGGGCGGTCCGAGGTGTCGAGCGTGGGCGTCGTGGGGCACTCCGAGGGCGGCCTCGTCGCCCCGCTCGTCGCGAACGCCCTGGACGCCGTCGACTCCGTGGTCCTTCTCGCGGGTCCGGCCGTGCCCGGGCGCGACGTCCTGCGGTACCAGCTCTCGCGCGGCCTGGGCGGGGCGGAGGTTTCCGACGCCGGCCGAGCGGCGTACGGCGCGGCCCTGGACCGGCTGCTCGACGAGGTCTCGACGGGCAGTCCGGCCGACGCCGCCGAGCGCGCGGCGGCCGCGTTCCGCGACGAGACGGCGGGGCTCGGCCCGGCGGACCGCGAGGCGCTGGGCCTCGATGCTGCCCCGGCCGACCCGCTGGCGGCGGGGCTCGCTGGCCCGTGGGAGCGGTACTTCATCGCCTACGACCCAGCGCCGGCGCTCCGGGCGCTCCGCGTGCCCGCCCTCGCCGTGTTCGGTGGGCTCGACCGACAGGTCCGCGCCGACGACAACGTGCCGGCCATGCGCGCCGCGCTCGCGGACGCGCCCGCGGGCTCCGACGTCGTGGTCTTCGACGGCCTCAACCACCTGTTCCAGCCGACCGAGGCGGGCGACCCGGCGGAGTACGGCCAGATCGACACGTCATACGCGCCGGCCGTGATGGAGGCGGTCGCGGATTGGATCACGGCGCGGACGCCGTAGGCCGCCCCGCCCGAGGCCCCGTCTCCGCCCTGCTCAGGCGGAATCGCCGCCGGCTCCTTGGCTCCGCCCGGTAACCCGTGGCGGGCTCTTCGGCCGCGGCACCCGCGCTATCCGATCAAGCGGTCGTACTGGTCGTGAGGGCCGATCCAGAACCAAACCAACCCTTCGGCTCGGTGGCGGGCAACAGCGCGGTGCCCCCGACCGACGCGCACCGACCAAAAGGCACCGACCTTCTTCAACCGCAGCGAAGGGTGACGCGGGTTCGCGTTGAGCAGCGCGAAGTTCTTGTCGGCCACGCTCCGCACCTCGTCGGAGAGCGCCCGGTAGGCTGACCAGAAGGACGGCGTGGCGAAATGCTTCAAAGAGCCGTCGCTCGACCGGCCTCGAAGTCTTCGTCAGCTTGGCGGCCGAGCGCTTCGAGGCGTCCCGCTGCGACATCCGCCTCGAACTGACGGTCCCACTCGTCGGCCTGGTACTCCTCGAACCATTTGGCGAAGCGCGCCAACTCCTCGGGGTCGAGTTGCGAAACGGCGGCTTCGAGTTCCTGGACGCTCATGGTGGACTCTGGAGTGGGAACCTGGAGAACCAACGTCTCACACGGTTGCCGTGTTATCAAGGCGGTAAGCCCAGAAGGTAGGCAGATGGCGGTAGAAACAGCCCGCGCCGCCCGTACCCAGAGCGCAGCGACCGCCGCCTCAGCAGGCTGCTGCCCGCCCCGCCCGCGCCTTCTCCACCCCGCCCTCGGCCCTGCGGTTCTACCGTGGGCGGGGCGGTCGGGCGGGGCGGCGGCGCCTCTCTTTTCTTCCCGTGGGCGGGGAGGAACCCGCGACGCCCGCCGGGCGGTTCGCGCCCCATGCCCGAGTTCGTCGCCCGCCTCCGCGTCCCCGCCCCCGCGTCGCTCCTGTTCGACTGGCACGAGCGGCCGGGCGCGTTCGAGCGGCTCACCCCGCCCTGGCAGCCCGTCGCGCTGGAGCACGCCGACGGCATCCGGCCGGGCGACCGGGCCGTGATCCGCCTCGGCTACGGGTCGGCGTCGATCCGGTGGACCGCCGAGCACCGGGCCTACTCCGACGCCTGCCGCCGCGGCGACGGCGCGTGCCAGTTTACCGACATCCAGACGAGCGGCCCGTTCGCCGC
Organism: Rubrivirga litoralis; assembly: GCF_031846415.1. NCBI lineage: Bacteria > Pseudomonadati > Rhodothermota > Rhodothermia > Rhodothermales > Rubricoccaceae > Rubrivirga > Rubrivirga litoralis. Next base: position 24,857 of record NZ_JAVRHT010000026.1, read on the forward strand.
GTGGCGCCACACGCACTGGATGATCGAGCAGGGGCCGGACGCCTCGCTCCTCGAAGACGACGTGGCGTACACGCTCCCGCTCGCCCCGCTCTCGTCGGCCATGGCGGGGTGGGTGGCGCGCGGCCAGATCGAGCGGATGTTCGCCTACCGCCACCGCGTCACGCGTGAGGACGTGACGCGCCACGCACAGGCCGTTGAGGGCGGGGTGGAGCCGATGACAGTTGCAATAACGGGTTCATCGGGGTTGATTGGGTCCGCCCTCGCCGCCTTCCTCACCGGCGGCGGCCACACGGTCGTCCGCCTCGTGCGCGACCGGGCCGAGGCCGCGCGCGACCGGGGGCCGCAGCAGAAGGCGGTTTACTGGAACGTCGCGGACGGCGAGGTCGACCAGGCCGCGCTCGCCGAGGCGGCGCCGGACGCCTTCGTGCACTTGGCCGGCGAGCCGGTCTTCGGGCTCGCCTACACGACCGAGAAAAAGCGGGCGATCTGGGAGAGCCGAACGAAGGGCACGCAGCTCCTGAGCCGCGCGCTCGCCGCGCTCCCCACCCCGCCCCGCGTGCTCGTCTCCGCGAGCGCGAGCGGGATCTACGGCGACCGCGGCGCCGAGCCGCTCACAGAAGCCTCCGACCTGGGCAGCGGGTTTTTGGCCGACGTGTGCCGCGCGTGGGAGGCGTCGACGGCCGAGGCCGAGGCTGCCGGCATCCGCGTGACGCACGCCCGCGTCGGGCTCGTGCTGTCGCCGGCCGGCGGGCTGCTCGGCCCGCTCCTCCCCGCCACGCTCGCCGGCCTGGGCGGGTGGCCCGGCGACGGGACGGCCTACTGGCCCTGGATTGCTCTGGACGACGTGGTCTACGCCCTCGCCTGGCTCCTCCGCCCCGACGCTCCGGGAGAAACCGCCGGGGCGGTCAACCTGTCGGCGCCGGAGCCGGCGCAGGCGCGGGCGTTTATGAAGACGCTCGGGGCGACCGTCCGCCGCCCCGTCGTGCTCCGCGCGCCCAGCCGGCTCGTCCGCGCGCTGGGCGGGGAGGCCGCCGAAGAACTCGCGCTCAAGAGCGCCCGTATGCTCCCCGAGCGCCTGCTCGCGTCGGGCTTCCGGTTCGCGTACCCGGCGCTCGCCAGCGCCCTCGGCCACGAGCTCGGCCACGCGCCGCCGCCGGAGGAGCCCGCCGCCCCGCCCGAATTGGCCTAGATGCGGGTACGGAGCACGCGGTACCGGGCACGACCCGGAGCCCACGTCGCCGCCCCCGTACCTCGTACCCTGTACCGCGTACCTCGTCCCACCCCGCCATGACCCGCCTCCTCCTGCTGGCCGCCCTTTTGGCCGCCCCGCTCGCGCACGCGCAGACGTCCGACGGCGACCCCGCCCTCGCCGAGACTGCCGCGCTGCTCCGCGACGACTTCGACCACCTGACGCGGATGACGGCTACCGCCGCGCTCCTCCACGAAGCGGACGGCGTGTTTCCGGCGACCGCCTTCGACCTCTTGGGCAGCCGCTCCGCCGAGCGGACCGGGCTCCGCACGACGCCGCTCTCGGCCCTCGACCTGGAGCAGCTCGGCGAGACGCTCCGGCTCGTCTACGTCCCGCTCCCCCAGGACCCGTACGTCCCCGAAGACCACGTGATCACGCTGACCGTCGTGCCCGACGGGGCGGGGCGGTACCGCGGCGAGTACGAGGTCGTCCGCCGCGAGAACCCGGACCGGGGCGGGGCGGCAATCCCGTACGACGTCGCCGGGCAGTACCGGGTCGAGCGCGCGTTCGGGACGCTCTGCGTCGAGACGGCGCTCGTCGAGCCCATGCTGGCCGCGGGCGCGTTCGTGCCCGATCCGGCTGCGCTCAGCACGACGCCGCTCACGCTCCGCGTCCACCCGCCGGGCGAGGACGAGCCGGTGTTCTACGAGACGACGACGCGATGACCGACGTCGTGATCGTCGGGGCCGGGCTCGCCGGCCTCGCGTGCGCCCGCGAGTTGGTCCGGCAGGGCGTCGAGTGCGTGGTCCTGGACGCCGCCGACGCCGTCGGCGGGCGCGTGCGGACGGACCGCGTCGACGGGTTCCAGATCGACCGCGGGTTCCAGGTCTACCTGACGGCCTACCCTGAGGCGCAGCGCGTGCTCGACCACGACGCGCTCGACCTCCGGCCGTTCGAGCCCGGCGCGCTCGTCTGGCGGCGCGGCGCCTTCGAGCGCGTGGGCGACCCGCTGCGGCGCCCGCTCCAGGCCGTCCCCACGCTGCTGGCCGACGTCGGTTCGCCTGCCGACAAGCTCCGCGTGCTCCGCCTCCGGCAGTCCGTCACGCGGGGCGGGGTGGACGCCCTTTGGCGGCGGCCGGAGATGACGACCGAGCGCGCGCTCCGAGACCGCTACGGGTTCTCGGAGCGCATGGTCGACCGCTTTTTCCGTCCGTTCCTGGGCGGCGTCTTCCTCGACCGCTCGCTCGCCGAGTCCAGCCGGTCGTTCGAGTTCTACTTCCGCATGTTCTCGACGGGCGCTGCGGCCGTCCCGGCCGCCGGCATGCAGGCGATCCCGGAGCAGCTGGCGGCTGGGCTCCCCGCCGGCACGGTCCGCCTGGACACGCCCGTCGCCGCCGTCCGCGAGGGGGCCGTGGAGACCGAGGGCGGGGAGGCGCTCGCGTGCCGCGCCGTCGTCGTGGCGACGGACGCCTCGGCGGCGGCCGCGCTCGTGCCCGGCCTCAGCGAGCCTGGCTGGAAGGGGACGCTCCAGCTCGCGTGGGCGGCCCCCGCCCCGCCCCGCGACGAGGCCGTGCTGATGCTGGACGGCGAGGGCGCCGGGCCGGTCAACAACGTCCAGGTCATGAGCGCCGTCGCGCCGACGTACGCGCCGGGCGGGCAGGCGCTCGTCACGGCCAGCATCTTGGGCGAGGCCCCGGCGGCCCGCGCCGCCCCCGACGCGGCCGCCCGCGCCCAGCTCCGCGGCTGGTTCGGCGACGAGGTCGACGCCTGGCGGCTCCTGGCGGTCACGGCCGTGCCGCACGCGCTCCCGCGGCTGCGCTCGCTCGCCCCGCCCGAGCGCCCCGCCCGCGTCTCCGACGGCCTCTACGTGACGGGCGACTGGCGCCGGAACGGCTCGATCAATGGAGCGCTCGTCGCCGGCCGCCACGCGGCGGAGGCGGTCGCGCAGGACGTGGGGGCGGGGCGGAACGGGTAGAGCAGGTAGAGCAAGATCGACCGCCCCGCCCTCCTCGGCCGCCTGAGCGGGGTGGAACAAATCGGGCGCCACCCCGCCCCCTTCTCCCTTCTCCCTTCTCCCTTCTCCCTTCTCCCTTCTCCCTCTTCTCCTTTGAAGCTCGTTTTCCTCCTCAACGTCCTCTCGACGCTCGTGATGGTCGGCGTGATCTGGACGGTCCAAGTCGTCCACTACCCGTTGTTCGCGGGCGTGGGCGGGGCGGGGTGGGCGGCGTACGAGGCGGAGCACCAGGCGCGGATCACACGCGTCGTGGGGCCAGCTATGCTCATCGAGCTGGCGACGGCGGTCTGGCTCGTCGTCGCGCGGCCGGCGGCGCTGCCGGCGTGGGCCGTCGTCGCCGGCGCGGCGCTCGTCGGCGTGATCTGGGCGTCGACGGCGTTCGTGCAGGTGCCGCTGCACGCCGCGCTCGGCGGCGCGTTCGACCCGGCGGCTCACGCTCGACTCGTGGCCACCAACTGGGTGCGGACGCTGGCGTGGACGGCGCGGGGCGGGCTCGTGCTGTGGCTGACCGCGAGGCTCCTCCCCGACCTCTAGATCGACGGTCTGGGTGCGGCTGCGCGGACTCTGCGCGCCGAGACCCGCCGCGACGTCCGTCAGCCGACCGTGGAGCGCGAGCCCGACGGGGGCGGAAGCGCGCCGAGACCACACCATCTCACCCTGCCGTCCTGATTTTTTTGGCCCGGCCGCTTAAGCGACTGCGGGCGGCCCGATAACAAGAGCGTGGCGGCCCACCGAGAGGCCCCACCCCGCCCCTGTCCCCACCGCAGAGCCCCATGCACCCGTCCCTCCGCATGCGCCAGTACGAGCGCCAGTCCGTCGTCACGGCGACGCCCGACCAACTCGTCTCCAAGCTCTACGACCTCGGCGTCTCCGCGTGCTACCGCGACGACCGTTCGAAGGTGCGCGCCGTGCTCGTCGAGCTCGTGGGCTCGCTCGACTTCGAGGCCGGCGGCGAGGTGGCCGACCAACTCCACGCGCTCTACGAGTTCTGCCTGCGCGAGAGCATCGACGGCGACCTCGCCGCCGTCGGCGACCTGCTCGGCGGGCTCCGCGAGGCGTGGGCCGAGGGCGTGCTCGCCCCGCGCGCCGCCGCCTAGAGCGGAGGCGGGGGGCGGGACGGGCACCCCGCCCTCTCCGCTCTACCTGCTCTCTCCGCTCTACCCGCTCCACCCCGCCCCCACCGCCATGCCGATCCGCGCGTACAACAGCGGCGATCCGTACGAGACCCTCATCGCGCAGATGGTGTCCATCGAGCGGCAGCCTCAGCTCGCCCTCAAGGTCGAGCGGAGCAACCAGTCGGTGTTCAAGGGCGTCCTGAGCGACTTCGACCGCTCGCTCTCGGCCCTCGACTCGGCCCTCAAGGGGCTGACCGACACGCTCGCGAACCCCTTTGCCGCCCGATCGTCAAGCGTGCCCGACGACGCCGGGTTCGGCGTCGAGGTCTCGGACGAGGCCGCGCCGGGATCCCACACGATCGCCGTCCGCCGGCTGGCCACGGCCGACCGCCGCGTCTCGCGCCAGTTCGACGCCGGGGGCACCGTGCTCCGGGACTTTTTCGACGCTAACGGCCCGCAGACCTTCGAGCTCACGGTCGCCAGCCCGACGGCCGACGACGCCGGCCGCCGCGTGGCGCTGCCCGTGACCGTCGACCCCACGGGCGCGACGGACGCCGAGGTCTTGGCCGAGGTCCAGAAGGCGATTGCCGGCGCCACGGACGCCGCCGTCGCCGACGGCACGCTCGAGAAGCGGGGCCACGGCGCCGGCGCCTCGGTCGTGAACGAGACCTCGGAGACGGCCCGCCTCTCGCTGCGCAGCGGCGAGACCGGGTTCGCCAACCGGCTGGGCTTTGCCGACTCGGACAACGGGCTCCTCGCCCTCCTCGACGTCGGGGGCGGGGCGGTCGCGAGCGGGACCGGCGGCGGCGCCGTCACGGCCGTCGGAACGGGCGACGCGGACTCGGCGCTCAACGCGCAGTTCGACCTCGACGGCCTCACGCTCTACCGGAGCGCGAACACGGTCGACGACGCCCTCGGCGGCGTCACGCTCTCGCTCGACCGCGTGGGCGACGAGACCGCCTTCCGCGTCGGCGCCGACGGCGACGCCTCGAAGCAGGAGGTCGAGGACTTTATCGAGAAGTACAACGCGGCCCTCACCTTCATCGCTCGCAAGACGGACATCAACCCCGAGAAGGGGACGCGCGGCGACTTTGCCGGCGACTCGGCCGTCCGCGGCCTCCGCTTCGGGATGCGGAACGACCTCGCCGGCGACGTGGCCGGCCAGCCGCCCGGGCTCGGCCGGCTCTCGGACCTGGGCATCGAGGTCCAGGACGACGGGACGCTCAAGCTCGTCGACACGCAGGCGCTCCAGGCCGCCGTCGAGCGCGACCCCTCGTCCGTCCAGCGCCTGTTCGCCGCCGAAGACGGCGGGCTGGGCACGCGGCTCCGCGACCGGCTCGACGCGTTCCTCGGCACGGGCGGCATCGTCGACGCCCGCGAGCGGGTGGTCGACGCGCGGACCAAGCGCCTCGACGCCCGCATCGCGTCCTGGGACGACCGGCTGTCCCAGCGCGAGGACCAGCTCCGCCAGCAGTACGCGAAGCTCCAGGAGACGCTCTCGCTCCTCCAGGGCCAGCAGCAGTCGCTCTCCAGCTTCTTCTACGGGGGCGGCTATTAGCAGTGTTGGGTTCTCGACGGGTCCGCCCTCGCCTGCCGCGTGTCCCGTGCGGCGTGTCCGACGCCTACTACCAGATCGTTGAGTTCGCGCGCCATGCTCCACCCCGCCCGAGCGGGCTCTGCGGTGTCCCTTTCCCGCTGGGAGAAAGACACCGCGCAGCGTCAGTGCAGCCAGGGGCGGGGCGGTTCAGGTGGCGCATCCACGGTGAGACCTGATGTAAGTGCGTGATGAACGTCCCGACCGTCCTCCCCGCGGGGGCGGCGGGGATCTTGTACGCGGAGTCGGAGCCGGGCGCTCGATTCGACAACCACCCTGGCTGCGCCGACGCTGCGCAGTGTCCCCTCCTGGCCAGGAGGGGGACTCCTCCCGCCCCGCCCGGCAGAAGCCGCTCGACGGCGTGCTCAACCCACACCTCTACGACGACTCCCACAATGACGACCACCCCGCCCGCCGAGGCCGCCTTCCAAGCCGGCGCGCGGCTCCTCGCCGCCCTCGACGCCGACGACCTCGACGCCGTCCTCGTTGCCGCCCGCGAGCGGGGCGGGGCGGTCGACCGCCTCGCGCGCTCGGGCGCGGCCCCCGACGCGGCGCTCGCGGCTCGGTTCGCGGAGCAGGACCGGGCGCTCGCCGACCGGCTCGGCCGCGCCCACGACCAGATCGCCGAGGCCCTCCGCCAGTCCGGCCGCACGCAGCGCGCGGCGGGCCGGTACGCCAGCGCCGCCCCGCCCGCCGCCCGGCTCCGGGCGCGGGGCTAGTTTTTCCCGGCGCCGCCCTTAGCGCCGGCCCGCGCCCCTCGATAACGGAGGGTGCCCCCACCCCGCCCCCCCATGAACCTCCACCGCCTCTTTCCCGGCTCCCGCCCCGCCGCGGCGTCCGCCGCCGGCCCCGCGGACAAGGCCGAGCGGGTCCGCCCCGCCCCGCCCGTCGGGCCGTCGTCGGCCCAGGGCGGCTCCGCCGACCGCGTCGAGCTGTCCGACGCCGCCCGCGCCCAGCAGGCCGAGGCCTCGGCGCACCAGGCCGAGGTCGACGCCGCGCGCCGCGCGCTCCACGCCCGCCCCGGCCTGAGCGACGAGCGCCTCGCCGAGCTCCAGCAGCGCGTGGCCGACGGCCACTACGACCGGCCCGAGGTCGTCGACGCCACGGCGGCCCGCCTCGCCGGCGACCTCCGCGGCGAGCCCCTCCCGTAGGGCGGGGCGGGCACGCTCTCCACCCCGCCCACCGGCTCGTCTCTCCGGGAGGAGTCTGCCTGAGAGGTTTCTACCGCCCACGGTCCCGATCTACCCGGCCGTCGGCGGGCGGGGCGGCCCCGCCCAACCCCTCCGCCCCGCCCAGACGACCATTTCGGAGCGAGCGGGCGGGGCGGTCAGCCCAGCGAGGACTCGGGGAGCAGGCCCTCCTCGCGGTAGCGCTTGAGCTTGTTGCGGATCGTCCGGGCGCTGATCCCGAGCTGCTCGGCCGCCCGCTCCTGGTTCTGGTCGTGCTCGCCGAGCGCGCGGAGGATCATGACGCGCTCCATGTCGGCCAGCGTCTGCGGCGCGTCCTCGCCGTCGAGCCAGCCGGGCGCGGAGAGCGAGGGGCCGTCGGAAAAGAACGGGTTGAGCACGTCCTCGCGCTCGATCGTCGTCCGCTCGGCCGCGAGCACGACGCCGCGGTGGAGCATGTTGCCCAGCTCGCGGACGTTGCCGGGCCAGTGGTAGGCCTCGAACTCGCGGAGGAGCGCCGGCGCGAGCGTCTTCTCGGGGAGCCCGTACTGGGTCGCGTACTGGGTCGCAAAGTGGTCGGCCAGGAGCGGCACGTCGCTCCGGCGCTCGCGGAGCGGGGGGACGTGGAGCGGGAACACGGCGAGCCGGTGGTAGAGGTCCTCGCGGAAGAGCCCCTCGGCCACGGCCTGTCCCAGGTCCCGGTTGCTCGTCGCGACTACACGGACGTCGACGCGCGTGGTCTTTTCGGCCCCGACGCGCTGGAACTCGCCCTCCTGGAGCACGCGGAGCAGCTTGGCCTGGACCGGGAGCGCGACCTCGGTCACCTCGTCGAGCAGGAGCGTCCCGCCGTCGGCCCGCCCGAACGCGCCCGTCATGTCGTCGACGGCCCCGGTGAAGGCGCCTTTCTTGTGCCCGAACAGGTGGCTCTCGACCAGTTCCGAGGGGAGGTTCGCGCAGTTGAGCGCGACGAACGGGCCGCCCGCGCGCGGGCTCTGCTCGTGGACCAGCCGGGCGACGACCTCCTTGCCCGTCCCGCTCTCGCCGTGGACGAAGACGGGCGCCTGGCTGCCGGCGAGCCGCGGCAGGAACGCCTTGAGCTCGACGACGGTCGGGTGCTCGCCCACGAACGCCGGCGCCGACGCGGCCCCACCCCGCCCGGCCCGGCTCCGCCCCGCCCCGCCCCGCCCGCCGGCCTTGCTCGCCTTCCCGTTGGTCGCGGGCGGCGCGGGCGGAGCGGCCAGGTGGCGGCGGACGCGCTCCAGGAGCACGTCGGTCGAGAACGGCTTCGGGAGGTAGTCGACGGCCCCCGAGCTCATGGCGCGGACGGCGTGCTGGACGTTGGCGTAGCCCGTGATGATGATGACCGGGAGGGCCGGGTAGCGCTCGCGGATCTGCGCCAGCAGCTCGAGCCCGTCCATCTCCGGCATCTGGAAGTCGGAGAGCACGAGGTCGATCGGCTGCTCGGCGAGCACGTCGAGGGCCTCCGGCCCGCTCGTGCAGCTCGTGACGTCGATCCCGTGGCGGCCCAGGAACCGGGACATCACGTTGTGGAGCAGCCGCTCGTCGTCGACGACGAGGACCTGGGGGCGGTCGGACACGGAGGAGCTAGGCATGGGGCGGGGCAGGACGCGGGGGGGAGCCGGAGCCGGACCGTCACCCGGCCCCGCTCGGAGGTAGCCGTCAGGGTCCCCCGCTGGACTTCGGCGGCCCGTCGCGCAATGGCGAGCCCGAGCCCGAGGCGGTCGGTCTTGGTCGTGTGGAACGGCTCGAACATCTGATCCGGGTCGCCCACGGCGCCGTCGTTGCCGACCTCTACGGTAAGCGCCCCGCCGGGCGACGCCACCCGGAGGTCGACGGCGGTCCCGGGCGGGGCGGCCTCGGACGCGTTCTGGAGCAGGATAACCAGGACCTGGCGCAGAAGCACGGGGTCGGCGGCGTGCCGGTAGTCGGGCGGGAGGTCGAGCGCGAGGCGGACCGGCGCCGGCAGCCCGAGCGCCTCGGGCAGCCCGGCGACCATCGCGGCCACGGGCACGGGGAACGGCGTGGACACGGGCCGGTGCCCGTAGCACACGAGGTCGGCGAGGACGCGCTCGACGGCGGCGGTCCCCTCCAGGATGTGGAGGGCGAGATCGCGGTCCTCGCCGTCGACAGCGTCGGCCAGCAACTCGGCGTTCCCCTGAATGGCCGCGACCACGCTCCGCAGCCGGTGCGCGAGGACGGTCGCGAGCGGGGCGAGGGCGCCCTCGGGCGGTCCCAGGTGGGCGAGCGTCGGGGGCGGGGTGGGCACGGGGCGGGGCGGGTTTTTCCGAGCCGGCGGCGGCACGTTTTTCCGGGCGGTCCGGGACGAGCGGCGGCAGGCGGGGCGGACAGGCTCACATCGAGGGGCGCGGGCGCCGTTAGGCATCGGCGGGGCGGGCGGCGGCCTAAAACGGAGCGGCGGCAGGCGCCCGGTGTAGCCTGATTTCGCTCCCGGACCACCCCGCCCGGGGCGGGGCGGGCGGGCGGCACGGGCGGGGTGGCGCGAGGCTGGCACGGCCCTTGTCCCCCCGAGCCGTCCCCCCCACCGCTGCTCCTGTGGACACGCCCAAGTTTCAGATCCTCCGCCAGGCCATGAACGCCTACGCGCTCCGCACCCGGGCGCTGGCGACGAACGTGTCGAACCTGGACACGCCGGGCTTCCAGCGCGTCTCGGTCTCGTTCGAGGACGCCCTCCAGCGCGCCCGCCGCGGGCCGGGCGGCGTCCAGGACGCCTCCGCACTCCGCGTCCGCGCCCAGACCGAGGACCGCCCGCCGCTCCTGGAGGACGAAATGATGGAGCTGGCCGACACCCAGATGCGGACGCAGCTGGCCACGCGCGCACTCAGCGAGCACTTCTCGCTCATGCGCACGTCGGTCACCGGACGCCCCGAGTAACCCATGCCCATCGGCCCCCGCTTTTTCTCCGTCTTCCGCGCGAGTGCCCGCGGCCTCGAAGCCCAGCGCGTCGCGATGGGCGTGGCGACCGAGAACATCGCCAACGCGACCACGAGCCGCACAGCCGACGGCACGCCGTACCGCGTGCGCCGGGCCGTCCACCGGGCGCGGGGCGGGCCGGCCGGTCTCCCGTTCCGGGCGCTCCTCCAGAGCGACCAGCCGCTCACGCGCTCCGACGCCCGCCACCTGTCCGGGCTCACGGCCCGCCGGTTCTCGGGCTCGCTCGACGCCGGCCCCCAGACTGAGGTCGAGGAGCAGGACTGGGAGCGGCTCGAGTACGACCCTTCCCACCCCGACGCCGACGCCGACGGCTACGTCCACTACCCCGACGTCAACGTCGTGACCGAGATGGCTGGCATGATTTCGGCAAACCGCGTCTACGAAGCCAACCTCTCCACGCTGACCGCGGCCAAGGAGATGCTCAAGCGGACCCTCGAACTCTAGCCCCCACCACCCCATGACGATCCGCCCCCTCGCCACCCCGCCCGCGCGCCCCGGCGCCGTCCGTCCCGAGGCCGCCGCCGTGGCGCCCCGCCCCGCCCTGGCGACCAGCGCTCGCCCGGCGGCCGCCCCGCCCTCGGACGCCGCCCCGCTCTCGGACGCCGAGCGCGAGGCCCTCGGCCAGCAGTTTCCCGCCGCCCCCGACCTCGCGCTCCGGCTCTACGGCCCGCGCGCCTCGTCCCAGCCGGCGCAGGCTCTGGGCGGCCACATCGACCTCCGCGGCTAAGCCATGACCGTCTCCCCCATCCAACTCCAGCGGCTCCAAGGGCTCACCCCCGGCGACGGCCCGCGCCCGTCGTGGACGGCGCCCGGCGCCGGCGGCGGCTTTGCCGACACGCTCCGCGACGCCATCGGCCAGGTCGACGCCTCGCAGAAGACGGCCGACGGCCAGATCGAGGCGTTCGTCGCCGGCGAGCAGGAAAACCTCCACGAGGTCACGATCGCCATGAACGAGGCCCGGCTCCACTTCCAGCTCATGACCGAGGTCCGCAACAAGTCGCTCGAGACCTACCAGGAGCTCATGCGGATGCAGGTGTAAGGACTTGGTCATTGGTTCTTGGTCACTTGTCACTCGCCCTCCGGTTTCACCGAGCGTGGTGCTACTCGAGACCAAGGAGGACGAGTGACAAATGACGAGTGACGAACGACGAGTACTCCCCACCCCATGAGCCCCTACCTCGCCCAGCTCCGCGACTTTTTCGGCCGCCTGGCCCCGCGCCAGCGGGCGACGCTCGCCGCCGTGGTCGCGGGCGGGGTGGCCCTCCTGATGGCCGTGGGCTACTGGGCCAGCCGGCCCGACTACGCCCTCCTCTTCGGCGGCCTCGACGCCCAGAACGCCGCCGCCATCGTCGAGCGGCTCCAGGGCGACGGCGTCACCTACGACCTCCGCGACGGGGGGACGGCCGTGTTCGTCCCGCGCGACGAGGTCTACGAGCTCCGGCTCCAGTTTGCCGCCGAGGGCCTGGTCTCCGACGGGATCGCCGGCTACGAGCTGTTCGACGAAGGCACGCTCGGGATGACGGACTTTATGCAGAAGGTGTCCTACAAGCGGGCGCTCGAAGGCGAGCTCGCGCGGACCGTCATGAACGTCCAGGGCATCACCGGCGCCCGCGTCCACCTCGTGCTCCCCGAGCGCAACCCGTTCCGCGACCGCCAGGTGAGCGCGTCGGCGTCGGTCGTGCTCCACCTAGGGACCGGGGCGCCCGGGCGAGACCAGGTCGACGCAATCGCGGCGCTCGTCGGCGGCGCCGTCGAGGGGCTCAGCCCGTCGAACGTGACGGTCGTGGACGACCAGGGCACGCTGCTCTCGAACCCCTCGGATTCGGCCGACGGGTCGCTCTCGTCGAGCCAGCTCCAGCACCAGCAGGCCGTCGAGGAGCACCTCGCCGAGCAGGGCCAGTCCATGCTCGACCGCGTGCTCGGGCCGGGCCGTGCGATCGTCCGTGTGGCGGCCAACCTGGACTTTAGCACGACCGTCACCGACGTCCAGCGGATCGACCCCGAGAGCTCGACGATCCTTTCGGAGGAGCGGATGGACGAGGAGGGGCCGGGGGGCGGGGCGGCCTCGACCGTCCGCAACTACGAGATGACGCGTGAGCGCGAGCAGCGCGAGCAGGGGGCGGGGCAGATCCAGTTCCTCACGGTCTCGGTCATCCTCGACCACCGCCCGCTCCCGCCCCCGACCGGCGCCGCCGGCGCCGACGTCGAGGACGCGCCCGTCTCGGAGCCCGTCCCCTACACGCCGGCCCAGCTGGCCGAGGTCGACGACCTCGTCCGCAACGCGGTCGGGTTCAGCGAGGAGCGGGGCGACCGCATCACGGTCCACCAGACCCGGTTCGACACCTCGGGCGACGACGCGTTCGCGGCCGAGTGGGCGGCCCAGCGCAAGGACGAGCGGCTCCGGCTCTACCTCCGCTACGGGCTCATGGCGCTGGCGCTCGGCGTCGGCGCGTGGCTCCTCCGCGCGGCGACGGCCCGGGTCGGCGCGCTCGCCGACGAGCCCGACCCCGACGAGCCGGCGGCGCTGCCCCCGGTCGAGACGCCCCAGCTCGCGGCCGGCGACGGCGCCGCCGGCGAGCCGGCCCTCGCGCTCGCCGAGGCCAGCGGCGGCGAGGCCGTCCTCTCCGACATGTACACGAGCCGGCTCTCCGACGAGGCCCGCGCCCAGCTCAACGCCCGCCGACAGTTCTACGAGAAGATCCAGAAGCGCGTCACCGACAACCCCGACGAGGCCGCCGCCCTGATCGGAACGTGGCTCGTCGAGGACCGCTCCGGCTAGCGCCAGCTGGTCAGTGGGCGGGGCGGGGCGGATCCACCGGGAGGGCCTCGCCCGCCGACGCACGGGCCGCGGAGTCACCACCCCGCCCCCACCGATCGACCGACTCACTGATTTACTGACCCACCGACTCACCGCCCATGCCCACCGCCCCGCCCCCTCCGGCCCCCGACGCGGCCTGGGTCGCCCACGGGGCGCCCGCCGACGCCGACGACTCCGCCGCCTTCGTCTCGTCGGCGCTCGCCACCACGCCGGAGTCCGCCGACACGGCCGCCGTGCTCGAGGCCATGAGCGGGGCGCAGCGGGCGGCCGTGCTCCTCGTCGCGCTCGGGGTCGAGGCCGCCTCGCCCATCCTCTCGCGGCTGAGCGACGAGGACGTCGAGGCCGTGTCGGTCGAGATCGCCCGGCTCCAGAACGTGTCGGGCGACCAGGTCGAGGCCGTGCTCGGCGAGTACCACGACGTCGCGCTCGCCCAGAGCTACGTGAGCCAGGGCGGGGCGGCGTTCGCGCGCCAGATGCTCGAGGCCGCGCTGGGCGGCGAGCGGGCCGAGGACGTCATGATGAAGGTGGAGGCGGCCATGGAGGTCTCGGCCTTCCACATGCTCCAGACCGTCGACCTGGTGCCGCTCCTCGACTTCCTCGAGAACGAGCACCCCCAGACCGTCGCCCTCATCCTGACGCAGCTCAACACGCGCAAGGCGTCGGACCTCATCAACCACCTCGACGCCGAGGTCCAGCGCGAGGTGGTCGTGCGCATCGCGAACATGGCCGCCCCGCTCCCCAACGTGCTCCGCGAGGTCGAGGACGTGATCCGCCAGTACATCGGGGCCGGCCTGGGCGCCGACACCGGCTCGCGCGGCGGCGCCGAGCGCGTGGCCGACATCCTCAGCGCGAGCAGCCGGACGACCGAGCAGTCGATCATGGAGGGGCTCCGCGAGCGGGACCCCGAGCTGGCGGCGACCATCAAGGGCCTGATGTTCGTGTTCGACGACCTCGTCCACCTCGACGGCCGGGCGCTCCAGAAGGTGCTCATGGAGGTCGAGCAGCAGGACCTCGCGCTCGCGCTCAAGGCGGCGCCCGACGTCCTCCAGCGGAAGGTGTTCGAGAACGTGTCCGAGCGCGTGGCGCAGACGGTCCGCGAGGAGATCGAGCTGCTCGGCCCCGTCGCCGTCTCCCAGGTCGACGACGCGCAGGCCCGCGTCCTCCAGGCGGCCACCGAACTCGAAGCGCGCGGCGAGGTGACGCTGACGCGGAACCCCGTCGAGACGATCTAGCCGCCATGCTCCCCCGCGTCCTCAAACGGTCCGCCGCCCCGCCCCCGGAGGCTCCCGCCGCCACCTCCGACGACGCCGCGGGCGGGGTGGTCGCCCCGCCGCCCCGCGTCGTCCGCGGCGCCCCGCGGCCGGACGGCCCCGCCGCCCCGCCCGAGCGCCCGCGCGTGCTCGGGCGCGAGGCGGTCGTCCCGGGCGGGGCGGCCGTCTCGGTCCGCGCCGCGCGGCTCGCGCCGCCCCCGGCGCCGGCGCCCGAAGTCCCGCCCGCCCTGCCCGAGCCGTCGGCCGACGAGGTGCGGGCGGCGGCCGAGGCCGAAACCCAGATCCGCCACGCGGCCGCCGTCGAGGCCGCCCGCGCCGAGGGCCGCGAGGCCGGGCTCGCCGCCGGCCGCGCCGCGGCCGAGGCCGAGCTCGGCGGCGCCCTCGACGCGCTCCGCGCGGCGGCCGCGGCCGACCTCGACCGGCTCGCCGCCGTCTGGCGCGGCCACCACGAGCGCGTCGAGCGCCAGCTGGTGGCGCTCGCCGTCGAGGCCGCCGACCTCCTCGCCGCCGCCCCGCTCTCGGCCGCCGCCCGCGAGGCGACCGACCGGGCCGTCGTGCAGGCGCTCGAAGGGCTCGCCGACGGCGACGGCCTGACGGTACGGCTCCACCCCGTCGACTTTCTGCGCCTCCAGGAGGGCGGCGTCGTCGAGGGCGCCTCGGCGGCCTACCCCGCCCTCCGCTGGGCGCCCGACGACGCCTATGCCGAGGGCGACTGGGCCGCCGCGTCGAGCACGGCCGTCGTCCGCCGCGTGCGGACCGAGTTGCTCGACGGGCTCCGCGCCCGGCTCGACCTGCTCCAGGCGGCCCACGACGTGCCGCCCGCCCCGCCCACGCTGGCCCACCCCGCCCCGACCGACCTCGACGCGCCCGCCCTCGACGCGCAGGCCGCGAGCGGGGCGGAGACCGACGCCGCCGCGGGCGGGGTGGTCGAGGACGCGGGCGGGGCGGTCGCCGCCCACTCCGAGACCGCATGACCGCCCCTCCCGCCCTCGAACACGCGCTGGCCCAGCTGCGAACGGCGCCGGCCGGCCCCGCCGCCTACGGCCGCATCCGCTCGGTCGTCGGGCTGCTCGTCGAGGCGACCGGCCTCCAGGCCGCGCTCGGCGAGCTGTGCTACCTCCACGAGGGCGAGCGGCCGGGCGGCCGGCGCGTCAAGGCCGAGGTGGTCGGCATCCGCGAGGCGACGTCCGTGCTCATCCCGCTCGAACCGACGGCCGGGCTCCGGGCCGGCGGGCTCGTCGAGCCGGCCCGGCTCCCGCTGACGGTGCCCGTCGGGCTGGCGCTCCTGGGCCGCGTGGTCGACGGGGCGGGGCGGCCCATCGACGGGCGCGGGCCGCTCCGCGTCGAGGGCCAGCAGCCGGTCCACGCCGAGCCGCCGTCGCCGCTCACGCGCCGCCTCATCGCCGAGCCGCTCGCGACCGGCGTCCGCTCGCTCGACGCGCTCCTCACGCTGGGGAAGGGCCAGCGCATCGGGATCTTCGCCGGCTCGGGCGTGGGCAAGAGCACGCTCCTGGGCATGATCGCCCGGCGCGCCCAGGCCGACGTCAACGTGATCGCGATGATCGGGGAGCGGGGCCGGGAGGTCCGCGAGTTCGTCGAGGACACGCTCGGCCCGGAGGGGCTCGCACGGTCCGTCGTCGTGGCCGTCACGGGCGACCAGGCGGCCATGAGCCGCGTCAAGGGCGCCTCGGTCTCGATGGCGATCGCGGAGCACTTCCGCGACCAGGGCCAGGACGTCCTCCTCATGATGGACTCGGTCACGCGCGTGGCCCAGGCCCAGCGCGAGGTGGGCCTCGCCGTCGGCGAGCCGCCGACGACGCGGGGCTACACGCCCAGCGTGTTCGCCCTCCTTCCCCGCCTCCTGGAGCGCGCCGGGCCGGGCGAGCGCGGGACGATCACGGGCATCTTCACCGTCCTCGTCGACGGCGGCGACATGGACGAGCCGGTCGCCGACGCCGCGCGCGGCATCCTCGACGGCCACGTCGTCCTCTCGCGGACGCTCGCGCAGGCCGGCCACTTCCCGGCCATCGACGTGCTCCAGAGCGTGAGCCGCGTCATGCCGCGCGTGACGACGCCCGAGCACGGCCGCGCGGCCGACGAGGCCCGCCGCCTGCTCGCGGACTACGCCAAGGTCGAGGACCTTATCCGGGTCGGCGCCTACGAGCGCGGCCAGGACCCCGCGACCGACCGGGCCGTCGACGCCCACCCCGCCCTCGCGGCCTTCCTCCAGCAGACGGTCGGCGAGCCGCCCCCGCCCGACGCCGCCGCCGACCTCGCCGCCGTGCTCGCCGGGCTGTAGCGGGCGGGGTGGCGCGGTCAGTGGGTCAGGAGATCGGTGGGTCGGTGAGTTCGTGGCTCGTGCTCATTCCTGAGGCTCGGAGACGGGTGAGGAGGGGGACGGACGTCGGCCGGGGGCGGGGCGGCGGGAGGTGTTGACGATGGACCAGACGCGTGGTGAGGGCGGGGTGGTGACCGCCTCGGCGGCCCGCGAGCGCGGCGGTCTGGGGCGGGCGGGGCGGGTTGGTCCGGCCTTTGCCACTCCCCCCCGTGGCGCCCCCGCGGCCCGCCTCGCCCCCACCCCGCCCCCGTTTCCGGTACGACCTGCCCATGCCTGGAAAAGAGTTCCAGTTCTCGCTCGACCACGTCCTCGCCGTCCGCGGCCACGCGGCGCGGCAGGCCGAGCAGACGCTGGCGGCCGCGCTCCACGCTCGGCGCGGCCACGAGGCCCGGCTCGCCCACGTCGAGGCGGCCCTCCCCGCCCTCGCCGAGCGGGCGCCGAGCGCTGGCGCCGCCGCGCCCGGCGACTTCCGCCGGTTCGCAGCGACCCAGCAGGCCGCGCTCCGAGACCGCGCCTCTGCCCGCCGCGCGCTCGAATCCGCGCACCACCACGAAGACGCCGCCCGCGCCGCGCTCGTCGAGGCGCGCCGGCCCGAGGAGGCGCTCCACACGCTCCGCGACCGCGAGGCGCTCGCCCACCGCCGCGCCGCCGAGCAGGCCGAGCTCGCGTTCCTCGACGACCAGGCCACGGCGGCGTACTGCCGCCGCCTCCGCACGAACGGATGAAAATCGCCGTCATCCTCGCCATCACCCTGGCCGCCTTTGGGGCCGGCCTCTACGGGGTCAAGATGGTCCTGCCCGACGTCGCCGAGGGCGGGGCGGAACTCGCCGCCGGCGACTCGGCCGCGGTCGCCGCCACGCCCGAGGCGCGCGCGCGCCTCGCCGCCGACAGCGCCGCCACCGCCTCCCAGGTGACGCTCGACGAGCTCGGAGAGCTCCGCCAGCAGCTCGCCAGCACGCAGGAGCGCATCCCCACGCTCCTCCAGCGGATCGACCAGCTCGAGCAGGAGCTGACGGTCCGCCAGGACCGCCAGGAGCGGGCAAAGGAGCTCGCGAGCTCGGTCAGCCGGCTCGAAGACGACGAGCTCCGCGACGTCCTCGTCCAGCTCGACGGCCGCGTCCTGGTCGACCTCTACACGCAGGCCTCGTCGCGCAACCGGACGAAGATGCTCGCGGCGCTTCCGGCCGGGGCCAGCGCCGCGCTCGTCGAGCTGGTCGCCTACGGCTCCAGCCGCCCCCGGTCGGCGGCGCCGGCGCGCTCCGCCTCGTCGCGGTCGACCTCGCCGCGGCCCGCGCCGGCGCCCCGCCCGACCACCCCGCCCGCGGACTCCAGCCGCGCTTCTGCATGACGGTGTTTCCCCTGCCCGCGCCTTCGGCGGACGCCCCGGCTCCCCGCCCCGCCTCGTCGGCCGACGGCGACACGTTTGCGCGCCTGCTCCTCGGCGCCGTCGAGGGCTCCGCCGAGAGTCCGTCCGCGCCGGACAACGCGGCGGCCGCGCCCGAGGAGGAGAACGACGCGGCGGCGGGTGCCGTCTGGCCGCTCCCCGCCCTCCTCCTCCCCGCCCCGCCCTCGGCGCCGACGGGCAGCAGCGCCGCCCCGCCCGAAGCCGAGGCCGAGGCCGTCGACGGCGCCGCTACGCGCCCGGCGGGCGGGGCGGCGGAGACAGCCGAGCGGCCTGCAGAGGGCGACGACTCGCCTGCGGCCGAAACGGCTCCTCCCTCGGCACGCCCCGCCACGGCGCCGGCCGACGAGGGCGAGGCCCGACCGACCGCCCCGCCCGCCGCCGATCCGACCCCGCCCGCGGGAGACGCGGCGCGGGCACAGACCCCGACCCGTCCCAGCGACGCCGACGCGGCCTCTGCCCCAGCCACCCCGCCCGCCCGTGTGGCCGAGTCACCTCCTCACGATCCGACCGACCCGCTGGCGACGGGCGGGGCGGTCCCGAGCGGAACGGCCGAGGGCGGGGCGGCCGCGGGCCAAACGGGCGAGGGCGGGGCGGCAGACCCTCCCGCCCCGGGCGCCTCGCCACCCGGTAGGGACATCGTGCGCGGTGCCCCAAGGCTGGACGCCGACGCCGCGCCGGCGAGCCCGCGCGCCGAGAACCACCCCGCCACAACGACGGAGGCACCGTCCGCGCCCACCGTCCCCGCCGTCGCGGAGGAGCAGACAGCCGCCGCCCCGCCCCCCGATCGTGCGGCCGCCACATCCGACCGACCCGAGGCGACCACCCCGCTCCCTGCGGAGGCCACGGTCCGCGTGGCGTCGGGACGACTCGAACCCGCCCGCCCCGCCCAAACGCCGGCGACGCCGGTGGAGGCCGAGGCTCGTGTCTCCACAACGGCCAGCGAGCAGGGCGCCGACTGGCCGACCGCCCCGCCCACGTCTCCGGCGGCACCAGAATCGTCCCCGGCTCCCGCCGCGACGCGCCGCCACACCGCCGCTCCGCCCGCTCCTTCTGACGGCACTGATCCAGCGCTCCCGCCGCCCGCCTCCCCGCCCGACAACGTCCCCGACGCTCCGCTGAGGGCGGGGCGGCCGGTCGCCTCCGACGCCCGTGGGCTCCGCCCCGCCCCCGAGGCCGCACAGGCGCCGGGCGGGGCGGCGCGCGAGACGACGGGCGGAGCCGCGCAGAACGCGCCGGGCGGGGCGGTCCAGGCCGCCGACGCGTCTGCCGACGCCTTCGAGTCTGGGCAGGACGGTGAGCGGGGCGATGCCCCGCCCGACGCGCCCGCCGACGCCGAGGCCGCCGAGGCTCTGCCCGAGGCCGACGTTGCCGCCGCGCCCCGCGCGCCCGACGCGCCGGCCGGCCCCGGCCTCCGCGCAGCGGCCCGACCGGCCGGCACGTGGTCGTCCCTGCTCGCCCAACAGATCGACCCCGCGCTGGAGGCGCCGGCCGAGTGGGCGACGCTCGCCGTCGACCTGGGCGACGGCGACGGCAGCCTGACCGTCCGCGCGCGCCGCGACGACGGCCGCCTCGTCGTCGCCGTCCACCTCAGCGACGCCGCCGTCCGCGCGGCGGCCCAGGGCCAGGCCGACGAGATCCGCGTCCGGCTCGAACAACACTACGGGACCTCCGTCGACCTCTCCTTCGAGCAGGGCGGCAGCGACCGCCCCTCCGACGACGCCCCGCAACCGTCGACCACCCCGCCCCGCCCCGAATCCCCCCACCCCGCTCCCTCGGGCACGCCCGCGCCGTCCCGGCCGGCCGCGTCCCGCCACGAGTGGGTCGGCTGACCCTCCCCTGCCATGACCACGTCCCCCATTCCCTCGGCTCCCCCGGACACCGGCGCCGTCTTCTCCAGCGCCGAAAAGTCGCTCGACCGCGACGCGTTCCTCCAGCTGCTCGTCACCCAGCTCTCGAACCAGGACCCGCTGAACCCCCAGGAGGGCCACGAGTTCGCCGCGCAGCTGGCCCAGTTCACGTCGGTCGAGCAGCTGACGTCGATCGGCCAGACGCTGGGCGCACAGAGCGAGACGCTGGCCGAGCTCGCCGCCGGGCTCGACGACGCCGCCCTGCGCCAGGGCGAGCTGGCCGACTCGCTCACGAAGCGGGGCGACCTCACGTCGGCGGCCAGCCTCATCGGGAAGACGGTCGAGGCCCAGGGCAACCGAGCCGTGTGGGACGGCCAAGCACCGGCCACGGTCGGCGTGACGCTGGAGCGCCCGGCGGCCTACGTCCGCGTCGTCGTCCGCGACGCGGCCGGCCAGCCCGTCCGCGCGCTCCAGCTCGGGCACCTGGGGGCGGGGCGGAACACGGCGGCCTGGGACGGCCTGGACGACGCAGGTCGGCCCGCGGCGCCGGGCGCCTACTCGTTCACGGTCGAGGCCACAGACCCCGCCGGCGACCCCGTCGAGGCGACGCCCTTTACCCAGGGCCGCGTCGACCGCGTGACGATCGAGGCCGACGGCGTCCGCTTCTGGATCGGCTCCCACGGCGTCCCGATGAACGACCTCCTCAGCCTGGTCGGGTAGCGGACCGTCCCGCCTCGCCACCCCGCCCCAACGCCTTCTAACCCTTCACTCATCACCCGTCACTCGTCACCCGCCCGCCGCCCATGAACGTCCGCCACCTCGCCACGCGCACGGCCGGCCCGTCCCGCCCGGGACCGCCTTCGCCGCCGCCGCGCGCCCCCGCCCCGCCCGGCTCGTCGTTTGCCGACGCGCTGCGTCGAGCCCAGGAGGGCGCGCCCCGCCCGCTCACGCTCTCGGCCCACGCCGAGCAGCGGATCGAGCAGCGCGCCATCTCCCTCACCCCGCCCCAGCAGGAGGCGATGAGCGAGGCCGTGGCGACGCTCGACGCCAAGGGCGCCCGCGACGCCCTCCTGCTCCGATCCGACGCCGCCTTCGTCGTCAACGTCCCCAACCGGACGGTCGTGACGGCCCTCGCTGCGGACGACCTCACCGCCCGCGTCTTTACCGGGATCGACAGCGCCCTCGTGCTCTAGCTCCCCCCTTTTTGTCTCACTCCGGCTGGCCCCACGCCCCGCACTCTGGCGGGGCACGGGAGGCCGGGCCGCAGCCGACCGACCGACGCTGCGGACCCGTTAACACCACACCCCATGATCCGCTCCCTCCGCACCGGCGTCTCCGGCCTCAAGTCCAACCAGGTCCGCATGGACGTGATTGGCAACAACATCGCCAACGTCAACACGGCCGCCTTCAAGCGCAGCCGCGTCGCCTTCAACGAGCTGCTCGGGCAGCGCCTGCTCGGGCTCGGCCGCTCCTCGGGCGGGTCGGGCATCAACCCGGCGTCGATCGGGACCGGCGTCGCGATCGGCTCGGTCGACCAGGACTGGAGCCAGGGCACGTTCGAGTACACGAACGTGGGCACCGACCTGGCCCTCTCGGGCGACGGCTACTTTATCGCCAAGGGCGGCGACGGCAACGTGCTCACGCGCGCCGGCAACTTCACGTTCAACGCCGACGGCGAGCTCGTGACCGCCGGCGGCCTCCCGGTCCAGGGCTGGCAGTACAACCCGGACGGGACGCTGAACACGGGCCAGCTCCAGAACATCCGGCTCGACCTCGAGCTCAACGCGGCCCCGAAGGAGACGGACGAGGTCGGCATCGGCGGGAACCTCTCGGCCAACCTCGACGCCGCCCCGCTCGACCCGGCCGCCGACCCGCAGCCGCTCGACAGCCAGATCACCATGTCGCAGGTGGTCTACGACGGCCAGGGCCGCGCCCACACGCTCGTCACGACGCTCCAGAAGACGGCCACGAACGAGTGGGGCGTGGCCTCGGCCCAGCTCGCCGGCGACGCCAACGCCACCCCGCCCGTGCCCGCCACCGACCTCACGGTCTCGGCCGGGGCCGTCACGTTCGACAACGCCGGGAACCTGACGGCGCCCGACCCGGCCACGTTCGACATCACGGGGACCTACCCCGGGACGGCCGGCGACGACGTCGCGCTCACGCTCGACGTCGCCCAGCTGACGCAGTACGGGGGCTCGACGACGGCCACCATCAGCAGCCAGAACGGGCAGGCCGCCGGCCGGCTCGTCGGCTACGGGATCGACCCCTCGGGCACGCTCTCGCTCAACTTCTCGAACGGCGAGCAGCGGGACGTCTCGAAGATCGCGATCGCGCAGGTCAACAACCCGAACGGGCTCGAGCAGCGCGGCGAGAACTTCTACGGCGTCACGAGCGCGGCCGGCGACCTCCTCGTCGGCCGGGCCGGCCAGGAGGTGAACACGTCGGTCGTCGCCGGCGCCCTCGAGTCGAGCAACGTGGACCTGGCCAACGAGTTCACCGACATGATCGTGACGCAGCGCGGCTACCAGGCCTCGGCGCGCGTGATCACGACGTCGGATGAGCTGCTCCAGGAGCTCGTCCAGCTCAAGCGCTAGGAGGCGTGTTAATGGGTAGAGGGACGGGCTGAGGCCGCCCCGCCTGCCACGGTGTGCCCAAAAATGGGGCGCTGGCTGCAATCGCAGCCGGCGCCCCACGCCGTTCCCGACGCTGCACCGCCCCCTTTCGGAGGTTAGAAAGAGCGGGCCGACGGACAAGTTTTAATTCCGCGTCTCCGAACCGCAGATGTCTCCACCACTTTATTCCCTGATATGTATTCGGACCCGACGATGCAGGCCGAAGGAGAGAGAGATAAAGCAGACGCCCGTCGCCGTGTCTAAGAACGTGACGCAAGGATAACGACGACACCGCGCGCCGTGCACGCCATGTTCACAGAATCCCATGGACCCCGCCCCGCCCCGCCTACGGGCGCGTTCTGGAGGCCGAGTCAGCAGCGACCGAAGTTGGCCGCGAACCCCTCGGCGTACCCGGCGCCGAGGGCGGGGTGAGCGCGGGCGGGGTGGAAGAGCGACGCCTACACCGCTCCGCCCGCGGCGTACGGGTGGCGGTCCGCCGAGCGGTACGCGCCGCCCGCGGAGGCGGGCACGGGCGGGGCGGGCAAACAGCGAGCGCCCCGCCGAGAGACGTCGGCGGGGCGCGCGGGCGGGGCGGAACGTCGGGCGCTACGCGGCGGGAAGCCGGATCTGCTGGCCCGGGTAGATCTTGTCGGGGTCCTCGATCACCTCGCGGTTGGCCTCGAAGATCTTGGTGTAGTCGCCGGGGTCGCCGTACTTGTCCTGGGCGATCTTCGAGAGCGTGTCACCGCTCTGGATCGTGTAGTACGTCGAGCGCGAGGCGGCGGGCGCGGCCGCGGTCGTGGCGCCGGCCGTCTGGGCGCGCTGACCGGCCACGCGGAGGCCGTCGTCGTCGACGCTCGTGACGCCCTTGACGTTGCCGGCGATGAGCGCAGCCTTCTCCTTGGCCGCCTGGCTCTTGGCCTCGCCCTGGAGCGTCACGCGGCCCTTGTCGTAGCGGACGCCCAGCGTCGGGACGTTGCTGCCGAGCGCGCGCTCGACCTCTTTCTTGATGGTCTCGGCGGCGTTCTCGTCCTTGTCGAACAGCTGCTTGCCGGCGTCTTTGATAAAGTCGAGGAGTCCCATAAGAGAGGCGGAGCGTGGGGAGAGAGAGGGGGCCGCTCGACACGACGCTCGGGCCTCCGCTGTTCCCCGACGGCGCCGTCAGCGGCGCCCCCACCCCGCCCGTGCGGGGCGGCCTGGGGCGGGGCGGAACGCGCGGCTCGCCCCGCCCTCTCGGACCCCGGGCGGGGCGATCTTCCGGCCCGCTCCGCCCTCGCCATGCCCGCCCCGCCCGGCTCGACCCCGCCCCCCGCCGCCGTCGTGGCCCTCCCCGGAGGCCGCGACTACGCCGTCCACTTCGACCCTCTCGCCGAGCTCGCGCGGCACCTCCGCGAGGCCGGGCTGCGCGGCCCGCGCGCGCTCGTGGTCACCGACGAGACGGTCGGCCCGCTCTACCTCGACGCCGTGCGCGCGGCGCTGGGCGGGGCGGGGTGGGACGTCGAGGCCCTCGCGGTCCCGGCCGGCGAGGCGTCGAAGAGCGTCGGCCAGTGGTCGGGCGTCCTGGACTGGGCGCTCAGGCTCGGGGTCGACCGCCAGACGCCGGTCCTCGCGCTCGGCGGCGGCGTCGTGGGCGACCTCGCCGGGTTCGCCGCGGCCACGCTCCTCCGCGGGCTCCCGCTCGTCCACCTCCCGACGACGGTCATCGCCCAGGTCGACAGCGCGATCGGGGGCAAGACGGGCGTCAACCACGCGACGGGCAAGAACCTCGTCGGCGCGTTCTACCAGCCCCGCTTCGTGCTCGCCGACCCGGCCACGCTCCAAACGCTCCCGGACCGCGAGCTGCGGAGCGGGCTGGCCGAGGTCGTCAAGCACGCGCTGATCGCGGACGCGGCGCTCGTCGAGCGGCTGGAGCGCGACTGGGACCAACTCCTCGACCGCGACGAGGCTGTGCTCGGGCGCGTCGTCCGCGACGCGGCGGCGGTCAAAGTGGGGGTCGTGGCGGCCGACGAGTTCGAGACCGGCGACCGGGCGCTGCTCAACTTTGGCCACACGTTCGGCCACGCCGTCGAGCGCGAGGCGGGCTACGGCGCCCTCACGCACGGCGAAGCCGTGGCGCTGGGGATGCGGGCGGCCGTCCACCTCTCGGCCTCGCTCGCCTCGGGGCGCGTGGCCGGCGTCCTCCCCGCCCCGTTCGACCGGGCCGACGCGCTCGTCGCCCGCCTCGCCCCGCCCGCCCTCGACGCGGCCGTCTCGGACGACGCCCTCACGGACGCCATGCAGACGGACAAAAAGCGGACGTCGCGCGGGCTCCGGTTCGTGGTCCTCGACGACGTCGGCCGCGCGCGGCTGGCCGAGGACGTGCCCGCGGACGCCATCGCCGCGGCCTGGCGCTACGCCCGCGGCGAGTAGGGCAGCGGAAGACCACCGCCCCGCCCCCGGCGTAGGCGGGGCGCCCGTCGTAGCGGCGTTGCATGCAACGCCGTCGGGCGCGGCGTCCGGGCGGGGCGGCGGCGTTCAGGACCGCCCCGCCCTCTGGGTCCGCTCGCGTCGGACACGACGAGTCGTGTCCCTACGGGTGCCCGTCATCGGGCGGGGCGGCGCCTTCTCCGACCGCCCCGCCCGCCCCACAACCACCCCGATCCCCTCTTGGCTGCGCCGACGCTGCGCGGTGGCCAGGAGGGGGACTGCCGCCGCCTCGGGACAGCAACGTGCCCGTCGCGACCGCCCGCGGGACCCTCCGCCCCGCCCCGCGGGTCAGACCCGCCCCGCCCTCCAGGTTCGCCTCCCTTGCCGTCCCATGCCTGACCTCCCCGCCCACGTCCGCGTCGCGATTGTCGGAGCCGGATTCGCCGGGCTCGCCACGGCCATCCGGCTGACGCAGGAGGGCGAGGACGACTTCGTGGTCCTGGAGCGGGCCCACGAGGTGGGCGGGGTGTGGCGCGAGAACCGCTACCCCGGCGCCGCCTGCGACGTCGAGTCGCGGCTCTACGAGCTCGACGCGGCCCCCAACCCCGACTGGTCGCGCCGGTTCGCCGGGGGCGAGGAGATCGGCGCCTACCTCCGCGGGCTCGTCGGCGACTTCGAGCTGGGGCCGCACCTCGCGTTGGGGACCGAACTGGAGGCGGCGCGGTGGGACGAGGACGCCGCGCGGTGGCGCCTCGACACCTCGCGCGGCGCGCTCACGGCCGACGTCCTGGTGGCGGCGCCGGGCGCGCTCGCCGAGCCGCGCCTGCCCGACCTCCCCGGCCTCGACACGTTCGAGGGGCCGGCGTTCCACACGGCGCAGTGGGACGAGTCGGTGGACCTCGACGGCCAGCGCGTGGCCGTGATCGGGACGGGCGCCTCGGCGATCCAGGTGGTCCCCGGGATCCAGCCGCGCGTCGGCCGGCTCACGCTGTACCAGCGGACGCCGGCGTGGGTCATCCCGCGCCGCGACAAGGCGCTCTCGCCGCGCGTGCGGCGGCTGCTCCGGCGCGTCCCGCTCGTGCGGAAGGCGCTCCGCGGGTCGCTCTACGTCCACCACGAGGCGCTCGGGTTCGTGTTCCGCCACGTGAGCCTGGCGCGCGTCGCCGGCCACGTCCTCGGGCTCCACCTCCGGCGCCAGGTCAAGGACCCCGCCCTGCGCGAGACGCTCCGGCCCGACGACACGCTGGGCTGCAGGCGCGTGCTCCTCTCGGACGATTACTACCCCGCCCTCACGCAGCCCAACGTCGAGGTCGTCGCGGGCGGGGCGGTCGAGGTCCGCCCGGGCGGCGTGGTCGGGGCCGACGGCGTCGAGCGGCCGGCGGACGTGGTCGTGTTCGCGACGGGGTTCTACGCGACCGAATTCCCGTTCGCCGAGCACCTCGTGGGCGCCGACGGCCGGACGCTGGGCGAGGTCTGGGGGGCGAGCCCGAAGGCGCACCTGGGCACGACCGTCGCCGGCTTCCCCAACCTGTTCGTGCTCCAGGGGCCGAACACCGGGCTGGGCCACTCGTCCGTGCTCCTGATGGCCGAGGCCCAGATCGAGCACCTGGTCAACGCCCTCGCCTTCCTCGACCGGCCCGACGTGGCCGCCGTCGAGCCGCGGCCCGAGGCGCAGGCCGCCTTCGTGGCCGACGTCGACGCGCAGATGGAGCGGACCGTGTGGCTGTCGGGGTGCGAAAGCTGGTACCTCGACGAGACCGGCCGCAACGCGGCGCTGTGGCCGGGCGGGGTGGGCGCGTTCCGCCGCCGCGTCGGGCCGTTCGACGAGAGCGAGTACCGCCTCCACCCCGCCCCCGCGCCCGTCCATGCCTGAGAGTCCGCCCGAGCCCACGACCACCGACCGCGTGCGCGGCGCCGCCGCCCGCGCCCTCGGCCGCCTCCCCGCCCCGCTCCAGGACGCCCTGGCCGACGCGCTCCCCGGCGGCCCGGCGCCCGCCGTCGACGGCCAGCGGCTGGACCCGGCGGTCCGCCTGCTCCTCGCGCTCAACCCCGACGGCGCGGGCAACGCCTCCCACGTCCGGGCCGACCCCGTCGGCGCGCGCGCACGGCTCCGCCGCGAGGTGCTCGGGCTGGCGGGGCGGCCGACGGCCGTGGGCCGCGTGCAAAACCTCGTCGTGGGCGGGGCGGCCGGCCCGCTCGACGCCCGGCTCTACCGCCCCGCCCACGCCGAGCGGCCGCCCCTCGTCGTTTACTTCCACGGCGGCGGCTACACGCAGGGCGACCTCGACACGCACGACGAGCCGTGCCGGCTCCTGTGCCGGCAGGCCGGGCACGCCGTCCTGAGCGTGGACTACCGGCTGGCGCCGGAGGCCCGGTTCCCGGCCGCCGTCGAGGACGCCGAGGCCGCCTTCCGGTGGGCGCGCGACCACGCCGAGCGCCTCGGCGCCGACCCCGGCCGCGTGGCCGTCGGCGGCGACAGCGCGGGCGGGGCGCTCGCCGCGGTCACGGCCCAGGCCGTGCGCGGGCGGGGCGGTCCCGTGGCGCAGCTCCTGATCTACCCATCGGCGGACCACCCGACGCCCCGCCCCTCGCGGACGCTCTTCGACGGCTACATCCTCCCCGACGCGCTCCGCCGGGCTTATTTCGACGTCTACACGCGCGGGACGGGCGTGGACGACGACGACCCGCGCCTCTCCCCCATCAGCGGTCGCCTCGACGGGCTCGCGCCGGCGTTCGTGGTGACGGCCGGGTTCGACGTGCTCCGCGACGAGGGCGAAGCCTACGCGCGCGCTCTCGACAGCGCGGGCGGGGCGGTCGCGCTCTACCGGCAGGCGGCGCTCCCGCACGGGTTCGTCAACCTCACGGGCGTGAGCCCGGCGGCGCGGCGGGCGACCGTCGCCGTCGCGCGGCGGTGGCGGCGGTTCCTTGCCGAGCACGCGGCGGGCGGGGCGGCGTAGGGGTCCGTCTGACAACGAGATCTGCGAGCGGCGTGCGGACGCATTCGGCCACGGGTGTGCGTAGAATTCGGACCCGCTCGATGCGGACCCAAACCGTGCCGCCGCCCCGCCCCCGACGATGCCCTTCCCGCTCCGAGACAACGTGGCCGCCGTGACGGGCGCGGCCTCCGGCATCGGCCGGGCGACGGCGCTCGCGCTCGCGGCGCGGGGGTGCCACCTGGCCCTGGCCGACCGCGACGAGGCCGGCCTGGACGCCACGATCGAGCAGGCCGAGGGGCACGGCGTCCGCGTAAGCCGCCACGCGTTCGACGTCACCGACGCCGCCGACGTCCGCGCCTTCCCCGTCGGCGTACGGTCGGCCCACGGGCGCGTGGGCGTGCTCCTCAACAACGCCGGCGCCTCGCTCGTCGGCCACTTCGAGGACGTGTCGCTGAAGGAGTTCCGGTGGCTGATGGAGGTCAACTTCTTCAGCGTCGTCGGCCTCACCAAAGCGTTCCTGCCGCTCCTCAGCGAGCAGCCGGAGGCCCGCCTCGTCAACGTGTCGAGCCTGTTCGGGCTCATCGGCCCGGCCGAGCAGGTGGCCTACGCCTCGTCCAAGTTCGCCGTCCGCGGCTTTAGCGAGGCGCTGCGCCACGAGCTCGAGGGCACGCCGGTCGGCGTGACGGTCGTCCACCCGGGCGGGATCCGCACGGGGATCGCGACGAGCAGCCGCGTGGCCGCGCGCATGGACGCCGACGCCGCCGCTCGCAAAACGAAGGCGTTCACGGACCACGCGCTCCGCCTGGAGCCCGAGGTGGCCGCCGACGCCATTGTCCGGGGCATCGAGCGCCGCAAGGCCCGCGTCCTCATCGGCGCCGACGCCCAGGCCGGCGACGCGCTCGCCCGCCTCTCGCCGGGCCGCTACTGGTCGATCATGCGCCGCCAGTACCGGCGGATCACGGGCGAGGTGGGTTGAGGGTTGAGGGTGCTCGCCCATTCCGGCAGCGCGGGGGCGGGGCGGCGGCCCCGGCGGCGCCCGCCCCGCCCGTGGCGCTGAGGGCGGGGTGGTGCCGGGGGGCGCGGCGGGCGAGGACCGGCCGCCCCGCCCGTAGGGTGAGCGGGGGCGTGGGCGGATCCGCGCTGGGCAGGCGCGCAAGCAGCGGGACCGCCCCGCTCGACCCGGACACGACGAGTCGTGTCCCTACGGATGACCCCACCGACCGGATCACGTTGGGAGACAACCGCATGACCGGAACTTTGCCGCCCCGCCCGTTCCCCTCTTCCCCTCTTCCCCTCTTCCCCTCTTCCCC
>NZ_JAVRHT010000027.1:0-52783 GCF_031846415.1 Rubrivirga litoralis
CGAGCCGGCGGAAGGCGCCGGCGCTCTCGCTCGACGAGACGGCGGCGCTGTGGACCCCCACCCCGCCCCCACGACACGCGGGCGGGGCGGGCACCGATCTACCGACCCACCGCCCCGCTCACCGCCCGCCCCGCCGCGCGGCCCGAAAACAGGCAGCCGCCGAGGAAGGTGCCCTCGAGCGAGCGGTAGCCGTGCATCCCGCCGCCGCCGAAGCCGGCCGCCTCGCCGGCCGCCCACAAACCCGGGACCGGCTCGCCACCCCGCCCGAGCACGCGGGCGTCGAGGTCGGTCTCGATGCCGCCCAGCGTCTTCCGCGTGAGGACGTGGAGCTTGACGGCGATGAGCGGGCCGGCGTCGGGGTCGAGCAGCCGGTGGGGCGGGGCCACGCGCAGGATCTTGTCGCCCAGGAACCGCCGGGCGCCGCGGACCGCGGTGATCTGGAGGTCCTTCGTGAACGGGTTCTCGACCTCGCGGTCCCGCGCGACGACCTCGCGCCGGATGTCCGCGACGGACAGGAGCGGGGCGGCCGTCTTCCGGTTCATGCCGTCGACGAGCGCGTCGAGGTCGCGGGCGACCACGAAGTCAGCGCCGCGCTCCTTGAACCGCTCGACGGGCGGCGGCGCGCCCTTGCCCAACCGCCCCGCCAGGCCGCGCAGGCTCCGCCCCGTGAGGTCCGGGTTCTGCTCTGACCCCGAGAGCGCGAACTCCTTCTCGATGATCCGCTGCGTGAGGATGAACCACGAGTGGTCGTGGCCGGTCGTGCGGAGGTGCGCGAGCGTGCCCAGCGTGTCGAACCCGGGGAACAGCGGGACCGGCAGGCGCCGCCCGACGGCGTCCAGCCACAGCGACGACGGGCCGGGCAGGATGCGGATGCCGTGGCGGCTCCAGACGGGCGCGTAGTTCTCGATGCCCTCGACGTAGTGCCACATCCGGTCGGGGTGGAGGATCCGGCCGCCGGCCTCCTCGACCACGCCCAGCATCTTCCCGTCGACCGAGTCGGGCACGCCGACGAGCAGGTGCTCGGGCGGGGCGCCCAGCCGCGGCGGCCAGTTCTGGCGGACGAGGTCGAGGTTGGCACCGATCCCCCCGCTCGTGACGATGACGGCCTCGGCGTCGAGCGAGAAATCGCCCACGACGTCTCGGTTCGAGGGCGCCCCGCGCTCGGCGTCGCTCGGCGCGAGCACGTCGCCGGTCACGCCCGTCACCGCCCCGCCCGCGGTCGCCAGCCCGGTCACGCGGTGGCGGAACCGGAACTGGACGCGGTCGCCGTGCGCGCGGAGCTTGCGGACGAACGGCTCGACGAGGCCCGGCCCGGTGCCCCAGACGATGTGGAACCGCGGCACCGAGTTGCCCGGACCCGTCGCGCCGTAGCCGCCCCGCTCGGCCCAGCCGACGATGGGGAACAGCTTGACGCCTTGCCGCCGCACCCACTCGCGCTTCTCGCCGGCCGCCCAGTCGACGTAGGCCTCGGCCCAGCGGCGCGGCCACAGGTCGTCGTCGCGGTCGAAGCCGGCCGTGCCCAGCCAGTCCTGCCACGCGAGGTCGCGGCTGTCGCGGACGCGGAGCCGCCGCTGCTCGGGGCTGTCGACGAGGAACAGGCCGCCAAACGACCACCACGCCTGCCCGCCCAGGCTCTGCTCGGGCTCCTGGTCGAGCACGACCACGCGGCGCCCGGCCTCGGCGAGCTCGGCGGCGGCGACGAGCCCGGCGAGGCCGGCTCCTACGACGATGGCGTCTGCGTCAGGCATGGCGGGGCGGGGGCGGGAAGGGAGAGTAGCGCCGCCCCGCCCGGCGGGTGCTCCCAAACGGAGCCACCCCGCCCGGCGCGTGCGGGGCGGGGTGGCGGAGGGCGAGGCTCTCGCCGGGCGGAGCCGAACCTTAGAGCGCGGCGGCCACCTTCTTCCTGATCTCGGCGCGCGGCTCGCCCGTCTTGTGGTGGATGAGCGAGACCATCTGCTTGAGGCCGCCCCGGGTCTGCTTCATGGCCTTGTCGTCGAACTCGACGGTGGACCAGCGGGCCTTGATGCGGTCGCGGACGCGGTGCCAGTCTCGGTTCATCTTCGGGGTAGCCATCGGTGCCTGTGCCTCTCGGGGCGGATCTGCGGAGTAAAGAAAGTCTACTTGTTTGTAGAGGTTTAAGGCGTCGGGGTTCCGGCTCGCGTGCCCGGCGAGGGCGGGGCGGCACCGCGCCCGCCCCGCCCGCGGGGTCGGGCCGAAGGCGACCTATACTCCGGGACCACTCCGCCCGCCCCGCCATGCCTGCTCCGCCCCGCCCCCGGTCGTTCCGCCCCGCCCTCGCCGCCTTCCTCCTGGCCGCCGTGGCAGCGCAGGCGCAGGCTCCGGGCGGGGCGGGCGCCCAGGACGACCCGCTCGTCTACCAGACGCCCGCGCCGGCGCTCGCCGCGCTCGTCGACGCGCCGCAGACGCCGACCGTCCGCCTGAGCCCGGACCGCGAGACGATGGCGCTGTTCGCTGTCGCGGGCGCGCCGCCGGTCGCCGAGCTGGCCGAGCCCGAGTTGGGGCTGGCCGGCGTCCGCATCAACCCGGCGACGAACGGGCCGAGCCGGGCGAGCGGCTACACGAGCCTGAGCTTGAAACCCGTCGCGGGCGGGGCGCAAACCGCCGGGGTGGCGCGCGAGGTCACCGGCTTCCCCGACGGCGCCCGACTCCGCAGCCCGCAGTGGAGCCCGGACGGCCAGCGCCTCGCGCTCCTCGCCGACCGCCCCGACCGCGTCGAGCTGTGGACGGTCGACGTGGCCTCGGCAGCGGCCCGCCCCGCCCTCGACGCGGCCGTCAACGACGCGGCGCCGGGCGCGTCGTTCGCGTGGCTCCCCGACGGGCGCCTCGTCGTCCGCACTGTGCCGGGCGGGCGGGGCGGGGCGCCCGAGGAGACGACGGTGCCGACCGGCCCGGTCGTGCAGGAGTCAGCGGGCCGGGCGGCCCCGGCGCGGACCTACCAGGACCTGCTCGCGAGCCCGCGCGACGAGGCGCTTTTTGACTACTACATGACGAGTCAGCTCGTGGTGGTGGACCCCGCCGGGGCGGCCACCCCGCTCGGGCCAGAGGCCGTCTACGCGTCGGTCTCGCCGTCGCCGGACGGCCGGTTCGTGCTCACCGAGGCGCTCCACGCGCCGTACTCGTACCTCGTCCCGTGGTACCGCTTCCCCACGCGCGTCGAGGTGTGGGACCTGGCCACGGGCGCGCCGACGCTCGTCCACGACGCCCCGCTCGCCGAGCGCGTGCCCATCGCGTTCGGCTCGGTCCCCACCGGCCCGCGCGGCCACGCGTGGCGGGCCGACGCGCCGGCCACGCTCGTCTGGGCCGAGGCCCAGGACGGCGGCGACGCGGGCGCCCCGGCCGACGTCCGCGACCGGCTGTTCACGCTCGACGCCCCGTTCGCGGGCGGGGCGGCGCCGCTCGTCACGCTCCCGCTCCGCTTTAGCGGCGTGACGTGGGGCGACGACGACACGGCGGTGGTCGAGGAGTACCAGTGGCAGGACCGGACGCGCCGGGCCTACGTGATCGACCCGTCGCGGCCGGCCGCCCCGCCCCGCGAGCTGTTCACGGTCTCGTTCGAGAACCGCTACGACGACCCCGGCCAGCCGATGACGGAGCCGACTGCGGGCGGGGCGGAGGTCCTCGTCCTCGACGGCACGGACACGTTCTGGACCGGCCAGGGCGCCTCGCCCGAGGGCAACCGCCCGTTCGTCCGCCGCCTCGACCTGGCGACGGGCGAGAGCGCGGAGGTCTTCCGCTCCCAGGCGCCGTACTACGAGGCGCCCGTCGCCTTCCTGGACGAGGGCGGGGCGGTGCTCCTCACGCGGCGCGAGACGGTCACCGCCCCGCCCAACTTCGTCGCGCGCGACCTGGCGACGGGCGAGGCGCGGGCGCTCACCGACTTTCCGCACCCGTACCCCGAGCTGGCCGACGTCCAGAAGGAGACGGTCGAGTACACGCGGGCCGACGGCGTCCCGCTCTCGGCCACGCTCTACCTCCCCGCCGGCTACGACGCCGAGCGCGACGGCCCGCTGCCGACGCTCGTCTGGGCCTACCCGACCGAGTTCAAGAGCGCCGACGCGGCCGGCCAGCGGTCGGACTCGCCCTACCAGTTCACGCGCGTGAGCTACTGGGGCGCCGTCCCGTTCGTGACGCAGGGCTACGCCGTCCTCGACGACGCCTCGTTCCCCGTCGTCGGCGAGGGCGAGGCGCAGCCGAACGACACGTTCCGCGAGCAGCTCGTGATGAACGCCGAGGCGGCCATCGCCGCCGGCGCCGAGCGCGGCGTCGTGGACCCCGACCGCGTGGCCGTCGGCGGCCACAGCTACGGGGCGTTCATGGTCGGCAACCTGCTCGCCCACTCCGACCTGTTCCGCGCCGGGATCGCCCGGTCCGGCGCCTACAACCGGACGCTCACGCCGTTCGGCTTCCAGCGTGAGGAGCGGACGTTCTGGGACGACCCGATGCTCTACGTCGGGATGAGCCCGTTCATGCACGCCGACCAGATCGACGAGCCGATCCTGCTCATCCACGGCGACGCCGACAACAACCCGGGCACGTTCACGCTCCAGTCCGAGCGGCTCTACGGCGCGCTCAAGGGCCTCGGCGGGACAGCTCGGCTCGTGCTCCTGCCGGCCGAGAGCCACGGCTACCGCGGGCGCGAGTCGCTCCTCCACATGCTCTGGGAGGAGGCCCGGTGGCTGGACACGTACGTCAAGCCGGCCGCCCCGCCCCGCGCCGACGGGGGCGGGATGGAGGCCACAGGCGGGCGCTGAGGGCGGGCGGGGCTGCTGAGAGGCTGACTATCGCTGTTCTACTGGTGCCTGCTCCGCGAGGGCTACGGGTTGTTCGAGTTCGTGTCGATCTCCAGCGTCCTCACCAAAGCCTACGCGGCGTACGCCCGGACGTACCTCTACACCGAGACCGACGACAACGACCTCACGTACTTCCTCCTGTTCCACCTCGACGTCATCGACCAAGCCCTCGACAGCGTCCAGGCGTACGTCGGGCGGAAGGTGCGGGAGATTCGGGAGACGAAGGCGGTGCTCCACCCGGACGCTGGGCTGAACCCGCGGCAGATCGCCCTGCTGCGCCACGCGCTCCAGCACCCCGACGCCGCGTACACGTTTGCGTCCCACCAGATGAGCCACGGGGTCGTGTACCAGACGGCCCGGACTGACCTCCTCGCGCTCGCCGACCGCGGCCTCCTCACGTCGACGCGGGCGGGGCGGAAGTACGTGTTCCACGCCCTCCCCGACCTCGGCGACCGACTCCACGAGCTGGAGTAGCCCGTCCGTTCTTGTGCAAGCGCCGCCCCGCCCCAGACCGAGCGCGGGGCGGGGCGGGGGGAAGTGGCTTGGAGGTCGTGCGGCCGTCCGCCCCGCCCGTCGACCGCGTCTCCGGTATCCTGTGGATGCACTCACCCCGCCCCACGATGGTTCTCCGCCCCGCCGCCCTTGGTGTCCTCCTGCTCGCGGCTACTGCGCCCGTCGCGCAGACCGCCGACACGCTCGCTTGGACGCCCGAGCACAGCATGCGCTTCCACCGCGTCGGGGGCGTCGACCTCGCGCCCGGCGGCGACCTCGCGGCCTACGTCGTCTCCGAGCCGCTCATGGAGGGCGAGCAGTCGGAGTGGAACAGCCAGATCTGGGTGGCCGCAACGGACGGCTCCTTGGACGTGCAGTACACGCGCGGTGACGCGTCGGCGTCAGGCCCGCGCTTCTCGCCGGACGGCGCCCACCTCGCCTTCCTCTCGTCGCGGGGCGGCGACGTATCTCAGGTGTGGCGGATGCGGGTGCGGGGCGGGGAAGCCGAACAGGTCACCGACGCCGAGGCCGGCGTCTCGGCCTTCCGGTGGTCGCCCGACGGCGCGCGGATCGCCTACACAGCCCGCGACCCGGAGACGGACGAGGACAAGGCGCGCACGAAGGAGAAGCGCGACGTCATCGTGGTCGACCAGAACTTCGACTACACGCACCTCTGGGTGGTCGACGCGGAGCCGGGCACGGACGGCGAGCGGGACGCCCAGCGCCTGACCGGCGGCACCTTCCACGTGGCCGAGTTCGACTGGACACCGGATGGCCGCACGCTCGTCTTCAGCCACCAGGAGGACCCCCGCATCAGCACCGGCTTTAGCGAACGCGACCTCTCGACGGTCCCGGCCGACAGCGGCGCCGTCGTCCCGCTCGTGACCTGGGGCGGGGCGGACGGGCAGCCGCTCGTGTCGCCGGACGGGCGCCTGGTCGCGTTCGTCTCGCACGGCGGGAGCCCGCAGGAGGTCGGCTTGGGCGACGTCTACGTAGTCCCGCTCGCGGGGGGCGCCCCGCGCAAGCTGGCTGACACGCCGGACCGGAGCGCGTCGCTCCTGGCGTGGTCCGCTGACGGCCGGCACGTCTACGCGCTCGAGAGCGTCGGGACGACGCGCGCGGTCATCGCCATCCCGACGGACGGGGCCGACGCCGAGGTCGTCGCGCAGGGCGACGGCGTGGTCGCGAACGTCGCGTTCGACGCCGACGGGCGCACGATGGCGTTCACGTTCGAGGACCCCGCCACCCCGCCCGAGGTCTACACGTCGACGGTCGGTGCCTTCGACCCCGTCGCCGTCTCGTCGGTCCACGCCGACGTGCCGCTCCCGGCGATGGGCCGGACCGAGGTCGTCTCGTGGACCTCGCCCGACGGGACGCCCGTCGAGGGGCTCCTGACGTACCCGGTCGGCTATGAGGAGGGGCGCCGGGTCCCGCTCGTCCTCAACATCCACGGCGGCCCGGCTGGTGTCTACACCCAGTCGTTCACGGGCGGGCCGAGCATCTACCAACTGCAGACCTTCGCGCAGCGCGGCTACGCCGTGCTCCGGCCGAACCCGCGCGGGAGCACCGGCTACGGCCGCGACTTCCGCTACGCGAACGTCCGCGACTGGGGGTTCGGCGACTACGAGGACGTGATGTCCGGCGTCGACGCCGTAATCGAGAGGGGCGTCGGGCACCCGGACAGCCTCGCCGTGATGGGCTGGAGCTACGGCGGGTACCTCACGTCGTTCGCCGTCACGCGGACCGACCGGTTCAAGGCGGCTAGCATGGGGGCGGGCCTCCCCAATCTCGTCAGCATGGTGACGACGACGGACATCCCGAACTACCTCGTCGCCCACCTCGGCGGCCGCGAGGTCTGGGAAGACTACGACGCCTACGAGCGCCACTCGGCGATCTACCGCGTCGCGAACGTGACCACGCCGACCCAGGTGATCCACGGCGCCAACGACCTCCGCGTGCCGTTCACCCAGGGCCAGGAGTTCTACGTCGCGCTCCAGCGGCGCGGCGTCAAGACCGAGATGGTGGTCCTCCCGCGGACGCCGCACGGCCCGCGTGAGCCCAAGCTGCTCATGGCGACGACGCCCTACATCCTGAGCTGGTTCGAGGAGCACCTCCGCGGCCGCGACGTGGAGCCGGACCCGTGGGCGAACGCCGAGGACGACGGGGGCAGCGCGGCGGGCGGGCGCTGAGGGCGGGCGGGGAGGTTCGGGCACCACGGTTCGCCGCAGGCGTTCGTCGACAGTACGGCCCGCTCCTCCCAAGCCTCCACCCCGCCCCCATGTCCTTCGCCCGCTCCCTCGCCGCCGGCCTCACCGGCGCCCTCACGCTCAACGCGCTGAACGAGGCCGCCCACCGCCTCACCGCGCCCGACGCCGCCGTGCCGCGGCTCGACCGGCTGGGGACGGCCGCGCTCTCCCGGGCGCTCGGCCTGGGCGTCCGCCCCGCCCGCCAGGCCGACGAGGGCGGGGCGGTCTACGGCGCCGCGCTCGCGCTCGACGTGGCCGTCAACACGGTGACGTATGCGACGGTCGCCGGGTCGAAGCGGCCGGTCCTGCGCGGCGCCGCGACCGGCGCCCTGAGCGGGGCGGTCGCCCTGGCCGCGGCCGCGCTCCTGGACCGCGGGCAGGACGTCGCGCGGCGGCCGGCGACGCCGGCGCTGACCGTGCTGTGGTATTCCGTGGGCGGGGCGGCGGCCGGACTCGCGGCGCGGGCGCTCGGCGAGCGGTGACGGGGCGGGCGCGCCCGGGCTGGGCTACTCCGCCGCCTCGGCCAGCTCGAAGTCGAACCCTTTTTCGGCCGTCTCGCGGTCGAACGTCCGGTAGTCGCAGGTGAGCTCCTCGCCGGCGCGGACGGCGCGGTTGGTGACGGTCGTCCGGTCGGGCGGGTCGTCGCAGTTGGGCGCTTCGGCGTGGTTCATGAACTTGCCGTTGTCGCCGCAGAACACGTAGGCGCCGCTCTCGTCGAGGTAGCACCACGCCCGCATCTGCGACTGGTACGGCTCGGGGAAGGCGGCGAGGTCGTCGGGCGTGATCTCCCAGTCGACGCCGGGCGTGAACTCCCAGATGAGCGTGCCGGCCGGGATGTCGCGGGCGGCGAACACGCCGGTACCGTGGACGGGGCTTTTTTCGAGGTACGTGGGGACGAGGAACACGGGCGGGGGCAGGGTGGGGATGAGCCTGGGGCGGGGCGGAACGTACACCACCCCGCCCCGGCGCGGCCCGCTCTCGACGCACCGCTGGGGGCGGGGCGGCCACCGGTCGCCCCTACAGCGCGAGGGCGGGGTGGGCGCCCAGGTCGAGGCCGTCCGCGTGCCCTGCGGCGAGCTTGAAGGCGGCCGTGACGGCGATCATGGCCGCGTTGTCGACCGAGTGCGCGCGGTCGGGGACGAACGTGGCGAACCCGTCGGCCCGCCCCGCCCGCTCGACAGCGGCGCGGAGGCCGGAGTTGGCCGAGACGCCGCCCACGACGGCCACGGCGCGGACGCCCGTGCGGCGGACGGCGTCGCGCACCGCGTCGACGAGCGCGTCCACGACCGTGCGCTGGAACGAGGCGCAGACGTCGGCCCGGTGGCGCTCCAGGACGGCCGCGCGGTCGCCGCCCAGGTCGGCGATCCAGTAGCGGACAGCCGTCTTGAGGCCGCTGAACGAGAGGTCGAACAGGGGCCGCTCGCCGTGCTTGCCGGCGAGGCGCGGCGAGGGCAGGTCGAGAAAGTCGGCGTCGCCTCTAGCGGCGAGCCGGTCGACGTGCGGGCCGCCGGGGTAGGGCAGCCCGAGCAGCTTGGCCACCTTGTCGAACGCCTCGCCGGCCGCGTCGTCGCGCGTCCGCCCCAGCTCGGTGTGCCGGAAGCCCTCCTCGACGAGCGTGAGGAGGGTGTGGCCGCCCGAGACTGTCAGGCACAGGAACGGGAGCGGCGGGCGGGGCGGCTCGACGAACACCGAGTAGACGTGGCCCTCCAGGTGGTTCACGCCGACAAGCGGGAGCCCGGCCCCGAGCGCGACGCCCTTGGCCGCGCTCAGGCCGACGAGCAGCGACCCGGCCAGCCCCGGCCCCACTGTCACGGCGACGGCGCCCAGGTCGCCCATCGCCACCCCGCCCTCGCGGAGCGCGGCCTGGACGGTCGGCACGACGAGCCGCTCGTGCGCTCGGCTCGCGTGCTCGGGGACCACGCCGCCGAACCCCTCGTGCACGCGCTGCCCGGCCACGACCGACGACCGGAGCGCCCCGCCCGCCCACACGGCGGCGGCCGTGTCGTCGCACGACGTCTCGATGGCCAGGATCGGCGGGAGGTCCGGGAGGGTCATGGAATGTGGAACGCGGAAGGACGAAGGCGGAAGGTGGCGACGTGGGCGGGGCGGGGTGGGGGAGGGGGGACTAGGAAATGGGAAAGAGGGAATGGGCAGAGGGTGGGTTTGGGCCACCCCGCCCGATCCGCCCCGCCCAACCTTTCCGCCCCGCCCCGGTTGACGCGGGCGGGGCGGCCGGCCACCTTCCGTACCCCGTACCCCGTACCCCGTACCCTTATGCCCGCCCCGCTCTTCGTCACCATCGTCCTCGACGGCGCCGGGGTCGGCGACGCGCCCGACGCCGAGGCCTGGGGCGACGCCGGCGCCGACACGCTCGGCCACGTCGTCCGCCAGGAGCGGCCGGCGCTCCCCAACCTCGAGATGTGGGGGCTCGGGAAGCTCGTCGACGGGCTGGGCGGGGTGGACAAGCCCGTCGCCTCGTGGGGGCGGCTCACGGAGCGGGCGGCCGGCAAGGACTCGACGACCGGCCACTGGGCGCTCGCCGGGCTCGTCCTGGAGGAGCCGTTTCCGACCTACCCCGACGGCTTCCCCCCAGACGTGATCGACGCCTTCTGCGACCGCGCCGGCGTCGACGGCGTGCTCGGCAACCGCGCCGCGAGCGGGACGGCGATCGTGGCCGAGCTGGGCGAGGAGCACCAGCGGACCGGCCGCCCCATCGTCTACACGTCGGCCGACAGCGTTTTCCAGGTCGCGGCGCACGTCGATACGGTCCCGCTGGACGAGCTGTACCGGATGTGCCGGGTGACGCGCGACGAGGTGTGCGTCGGCGAGCACGCCGTCGGCCGCGTGATCGCCCGGCCGTTCGAGGGCGCGCCCGGCGCCTACGAACGGCTCTCCGACAAGCGGAAGGATTTTTCCTTGCTGCCGCCCCGCCCGACGCTCCTCGACGCGCTCCAGGGCGCGGGCGTGCGGACGGTCTGCGTGGGCAAGATCGCGAGCCTGTTCGGCGGCGCCGGCGTCGACGTCGAGCGCAAGACGGCCGGGAACGCCGACGGCGTGCGGCAGACGCTGGAGGCCATGCGCGAGGCCGCGGCGTCGGACGTGCCCACGTTCGTGTGGACCAACCTCGTCGACTTCGACGAGCTCTACGGGCACCGGAACGACGCGGCCGGCTACGCCCGCGCGCTGGAGGCGTTCGACGAGGCGCTCCCCTTTTTCAGCGCGGCTACGCCGCCCGGCGGCGCCGTCTTCCTCACGGCCGACCACGGCAACGACCCAACGTTCCCGGGAACCGACCACACGCGCGAGCGGACGCCGGCCCTCCTCTACCGCCCGGGCCGCCCCGCCCGCGACCTGGGCACGCGCGCCACGTTCGCCGACCACGCGGCGACGGTCGCGGCCTTTTTCGGCGTCGATGGGGGCGGGGAGGGCACGCCGTTTGGGTGAGGGCGGGGCGGTCGGATCGGGCAGGGCGCGACGTACGTTCGGCGCCTCATCCGCCGCCTCGCTCTGGGGTCATCCATGCCGCGCTTTTCGTGTTGGCTTCGCCCCGCCCTGGTTGCCGTCGCCGTTCTCGCGGGCGGGGCGGCGTCGGCGCAGCCGATGTGGCGGCCGGCGCCGGAGGGGGGCAGCGTGTCGCTCGACGTGCTGAAGGCGTTCGCGGGGCGAGACGTCGTCACGGACGAGAGAGGAGTCGTGATCGGGGACGTGGGGCCGACAGCGCTGAACACGGCCCACGTCGTCTCAGCTCGTTTTCCGGTCGGCTTTGCGGTCACAGTCGTAGCAGATTTCCCGACGGCTTACTTCACTTACGACGCGTCCACCAGCAATCCTGGCGGCGGTGCGGTCGTAGGGGATCCACAGAGCGAGTTCGGCATCGGTAACCCTTACCTCGGCGCCGAGCTCGCCGCCCGCCCCGCCCTCACCGTCGAGGCCGGGGTCCGGCTCCCGCTGTCGAGTCACGAGTTCTCCCCCGCTCGATTCACGGGCATACAGACGTCTTTCGAGGCGGTCGAGATGTTCCAGGACGGTACGTTTTCCGCGCGGCTCGGAGTCCGGTACGAGCCAGCCGTGTCACACGCCATCCGGCTCCGCCTTCTCGCCGCTCCGGTCCTCCGGACCTTCGACTCGTTCGAGCAGGACGGCCCTGTCGTCCAGGAGCGCCGTGCGACGAATGTCGAGGTGCAGTACGGTGCGCAAGTCGTCGGACTGCTCGACCGGGTCGAACTTGCGGGCGGGGTGGTCGGCCGGCTCGACACGGCGGGTGATATAAATCACTCCCCGGTCTCGCTAACGCTCGGCGCGTCGGCCCAAGGCCTGCCCGTCCGACCAGGGCTCCTCATCCGCGTCCCGATCCACGACAACCTCTTCGACACGGACGCCGTCGTCGGCTTCAGCCTCGACGTCCCGCTCCGCTAGCCGCCCTGCGCGGGCGGGGCGGCGTCCTCAGCCCGCGCCGCCGCCACCTTCCGCCGCACCTGGCGGACCGTCGAGACCGCCCCGCCCACGACGAGCACGGCCACGAACGCGTACACCCACCACGGCACGTTCCGGCCGACGACGATGAGGTAGAGGTAGGCCGAGACGAAGAAGAACCCGGCCGCGAGCGCCGGCGCCACCACGCTCCGCCCCGCCCGCGCGTTGCGGACGAGCCACGCGACGGACGCCGTGAAAAACGGGATCGCGCCGACGTAGATCACGCCGAAGACGAGCGGGTCGACGCCGTATTGGGCGCCGAGGCCGAAAAACCAGTCGCGAAGCGTGTCGAACAGGGCGGGACCCTCGGGCGGGGCGGCAGCGTGGGGCAGGTAGACGCCCGCCCCGCCCCCCACCTTTCGCCCGTGCCCAAGACGCTCTCCGACTTCCCCGACCGCGAGACGCTCGGGACCACGCTCGGCATCGACATCACCGAGGCCTCCGGCACGCGGTGCGTGGCGACGATGCCCGTCGAGCCGCGCCACCACCAGCCGCTGGGCTACCTCCACGGCGGGGCCTCGGTCGTGCTCGCCGAGACGGTCGCCTCGGTCGGCGCCTACTTGGCGGCGCCGGACGGGCAGACGGCGTTCGGCATGGAGATCAACGCCAACCACCTCCGCCCCAAGCGCGACGGCACGCTTACGGCCGTGGGCGAGCCCGTCTACGTCGGCCGCTCGACGCAGGTGTGGCAGATCGACATCCGCGACGAGCGCGACAAGCTGATCTGCACGAGCCGCTGCACGCTCGCCATCGTCCCGCTCGACGGGCGCTGAGTGGGGCGGGGCGGCTCCCTGCGCGCCCGGGCTACCTTCCGCCGTCCCACCCCGCCCCCTGGCCCCATGCTCCTCGGCAAAGTCATCGGCACCGTCTGGGCCACGCGCAAGGACCCCGGCCTGGTCGGGATCAAGTTCCTGATCGTCCGCGAACTCGACCTCGACGGCGAGCCCCAGGCCGCGTTCGTCGTCGCCGCCGACGCGGTCGGG
This sequence comes from Rubrivirga litoralis, assembly GCF_031846415.1. NCBI lineage: Bacteria > Pseudomonadati > Rhodothermota > Rhodothermia > Rhodothermales > Rubricoccaceae > Rubrivirga > Rubrivirga litoralis. The sequence goes on from NZ_JAVRHT010000027.1 coordinate 13,006, forward strand.
GCGGGCGAGGGCGAGGTGGTCCTGGTGGCGCAGGGCTCGTCCGGGCGCCAGACGGCGATCACCGACGGCAAGGCCGTCGACGCCGTCGTCATGGCGATCGTCGACCGGCTGGACGTGGCCGGGGGCGGGGCGGAGATCGAGGACCGCGCCGACGAGGCCGCCCCGCTCGCGTTCGAGCCGGCGGGCGGGGCGTGAGGCTGGGCCGCGTCATCGGGAGCCTCTGGGCGACCCAGAAGGACCCGTCGCTCGTCGGGCGGCGGATGCTGCTCGTCCAGCCCACGCACGCCGACGGCGCTGACGCCGGCCGGCCGACGGTCGCGCTCGACACCGCCGACGCCGGGCCGGGCGACACGGTCCTCTACGTGACCAGTTCGGAGGCGGCCATCCCGTTCCGCCCCGCCCACGCCCTCACCGCGACCGACGCCACGATCGTCGGCGTCGTGGACCCCGAGGCGCAGCGCTAGCGGATGGCCTCGTCGATCCGCCGGGCGACGACGGGGGTGAGGTCCGCGACGAACGATGCCGCCAAGTGATCGCCGTCGCGGTAGAGGGGCCGGCTTCCACGGACCGTCTCGCAGGGCTCGCCGGAGCAGAGCTCGTCGGCCCACGCGACGTAGCCCACGCCGCCGGCAGAAGCCGCTTCCTTCTCAACCTGGGCTGCCCGATCCCGCTCCAGGTTTTTGGCCTGGAACTGGCACGCCGCCCCGCCCGACCACGGCTGCCACGCCGCCCGCGCGAGGCACCCTGTGACGTCGAAGTTAGGCCGCGGCGAGTCTTCTAGATAGACAACGTGATCGGCCGCGCCGGCCAAGTGTTGGAACGCCCGGGCCGCCCCACCCCGCCAAGCCGTGTCCCACGCGCGGACTGGCGTCCGGTCCTCGTAGGATGGCAGGAGATACGCGGACGAACTCGACGCGACGACGAGGTACGGGCGGAGCCGTGAGATTTCCTCGAACGCTGCCTCACGCCACATCGTGCACTCGTCGTAGATGCGGCCGAGGCCGGGATTAAACGTCTCGACATCGACGGCTGGGCACGCCGACTTGGTGAGGGAAACTAGTCGCCAGCCGCGCGCCATCGCCACCCGCTCGATGGCGGGAAACCACTGGGCCGCGTGGCTGTCGCCGAACAGGACCACCGTCGTGTCCGCGTCGACCACGCCGTACGAGCAGCCCTCGGCAGCTGTCGCGTAGAAGTCCGCGTGGCACTCGTCGCCGTAGACCGCCGCCAAATCGGCCCAGGCTTCCGTGAACCGGACTTGGTCCGGGCGCTGCGCCCAGGCCTCCGCCGCCTGCCACCACGCTGCCGACAGCCCCACCCCGAGCGCCGTCAGCGCGACGGCCAGCGCCAGCGACCGCCCCGCCCGCACCCGCCCCGCCAGGGCGGGGTGGTGCCGGACCGGGTCCTCGACGAGCCGGTATGACGCCTCGGCGAGCCCGAGCGAGAGGGCCACGAGCGCGAGCCGGGCAGGGAGCGTCTCAGCCAGCCCTAGCGCGGCCCCGAACACGAGCACCGGCCAGTGCCACAGGTACCACGAGTACGAGAGCCGGCCGAGCTCCTGGAGCGGGCGCCACGCCAGCGCCCGCGCGAGCGCCGTCTCCGTGCGCGCCGTCCCGGCCCGGAGCGCGAGGACCGTCGCGGCGACCGGGACGGCCGCGGCCCACCCGGGGAACAGGGTGTCGGCCCGGTACAGCGCGCCGACGGCCACGATTGCCGCCAGCCCGACCCACCCGAGCACACCCTCGGCGGCCCCCACGCGGCCCGGGTTCAGGCGCCTCGACCCGGCCGCCCCGCCCCCGGCCACGAGCATCCCGAGCGCCCCGGCCGCGAACTCCCACGCCCGGAGCGGCGAGAGGAAGAAGGCCCACGGCTGGCGGACGCCCGTGAGGTAGACCGAAGCCGCAAAGGACACGACGGCCACAGCCGCCATCCACCCGACGAGCCGCCGCCGCGACGGCCGCCGCCCCGCCCGCCGCTGCCATCCCAACGCGCCGAACGCGAACAGGACGAAGACCGGCCAGACGACGTAGAACTGCTCCTCGACCGAGAGCGACCACGTGTGGAGGAGCGGGTTGTCCTCGGCCGCCGCGCCCAGGTAGTCCGTTGCCCGCCGCGCGAAGAACACGTTCGAGAGGTACGCCGCCGTCGCCAAGGCCGACTTCGCCAGGTCCCGCTGCTCGAACGGGGCTAGAACGAGCGCGCCGACGGCGACCGTCGCTACGAGGACGACAGCGACGGCCGGGAGCAGCCGCCGCGCCCGCCGCGCGTAGAACCGCACGAGGTCGACGGTCCCCGTCTCCTCGGCCTCGTGGACGAGGAGCCACGTGATGAGGTAGCCCGAGAGCACGAAGAACACGTCGACGCCGATGTAGCCGCCGCCGAACCCCGGCACGCCGGCGTGGTAGAGCACGACGAGCAGCACGGCGACGGCCCGGAGCCCCTCGATGTCGGCGCGGAACCGGGGGCGGGGCACGAGCCGCGCGGGATTCTCAGCGGGCGGGGCGATCTGGGCAGACACAGGGCGGGGCGGCGGGTGGTGGGCACGCTCTCGCCATATCCTGTGCCTCCCTGCAGGGCGAGGCGGTATGGAAGGTTCGGGTCGCGCCCTAACGGGAACACGCGCCGAATCTAACTGAGCGGGAGCGCCCGCCCACGGCCGCCGCGGGCAGGTCGAGCACCGTCCGCAGGCCCGGCCGGACGGCGGCCACGCGGGGGACCGCGTTGACGAGCGCCGCGACCGTCGCCGTGTCGCCGAACGTCCCGCCGCGGACGACGACGTCGAGGCCCGGGTCGCCCGCGATGAGGACCCGGTCCTCGTCGGGCGCCCCGACGGCCATCGTGAGCGTGAGCGTGGCGCGGACCGCCCCGCCCTGGCGCACCGTCGCCGTCTGGTGGATGCCGGCCACGCTCCCAGCGCGGACCGTCACATGCTCAGTCTCGTGGTCGGCGTCGGACACGTGCGGGCCGAACGTCTCCTCGATCTCCACCCCGCCCCAGCCCAGGCCTGCCGCGAGCACGCGGGCCGATTCGACCATGCCGATGTGGCCAAACCCGCCGGCCGCCTCGCGCTCGCGGAACGCCTCGGCGGAGAGCCCCGCCCCCACCTTCCGCTGGAGCGGCCCCCGCCGCCGCCCAGCGTCGACCGACCGCCACACGTCGACGCGCTCGACGCGGGCGCACGCGCTCGACAGCACGACGGGCAAGAGGTCCATCACGAACCCCGGGTTCACGCCCGTCCCCACGACGGCCACGCCGGCCCGACGCGCGGCGGCGTCGACGCGCTCCGAGAAGCCCGCGTCGCGCTCGAACGGCCACACGAGCTCCTCCGCCGACGACACCACGTGTGCCCCGGCCGCGACGCACGTCATGATCTGGCCCTCGATTCGGTCGAGGAACGAGGACGTCGTGTGGAGGACGACGTCGGGCCGCCACGCGGCGAGCGCCGCCTCGGCGTCGTCGCGGACCAGGACGCCGACGGGCTCGCCTCCCAAGACCTCCCCGACGTCGCGCCCGACGGCCTCCAGGTCGAGCGCGCCCACGAGGTCGAGGGCAGGGCGAGATTGAACGAGGCGGGCGCAGGCCCGGCCGATGGGCCCGAGCCCAAACTGGACGACGCGGAGGGGCATGGGCGGGGCGGCCGTATCGCGGCGGCGGGCAGCGCTAGCCGACGACGAAGGGGTCGGTCGAAAGCCGGACCTCCTCGTCGCCGTCGGACACGTTCAGGAGGAGCCGGTAGGTCCCGGCCGGGACGTCGAGGTCGATGGGCGGCGACATGGATGTCTCGCCGGCCGGGAGCACCACGATGGCGCCGCCGCAGGTAGGGCGGTCTGGGCGCGCGATCTCGCCCCATGCCCCGGTCGTCCTCTCGGCCTCCAGCGCGGCCCAGCAGCTGGGCGGCCCAAACTCGATCGGGACCGACCCCGTGTTCTCGATCCGCAGCGTCGCGTCCGCGCCGAGCGCGTAGGCCGTTTTGTCGGTCGACAGCGTGGCGCTGAACGCCTGGCCGTCTGTGAGGGCGGAGTCGCAGCCGGCAGCCGCGAGGGCGGCGAGCAGGAAAACCAACGGGCGCATGGGCCGGGGCTGAGGAGGGGGACCAAGCTACGGCCCCCCTCTCCGGCCCTGGCGGGGCACTTCGGCGCCCCTCTCCACCACAAAGCCGCCTCAGAGAGACGGGCTCTCCGAGGCGGCGGGTTTCGGACGCCGCGTCCCTGGCTAGCGGACGTCCGAGTCGGTTGCGGGCGGGCCGCAAAGGTGTAGCTCCGGTGGAGGCGCTTCTTTCTACACCGGCGGCAGAGAACGATAACCGAGCGGGATGGGCGGAGTTCGAGAGACAGCGAATCGAGGAGACGCAGGACCAAGGCTTATCTATTTGAGATACAAACATATGATGTCCAGGCGTCGGGCGGGATGGGACCTGCCCTTCAGAGCTTGTCTGACACGCCCGTGCGCCTCGCAGCGAGACGGAGCCGCCGGACCGGCAGCCGCCCCGCCCGAGCGGCGTCCCCGCTAGCCCGCCACCGCCCCGCCCAGGCGGTCCAGGAAGCCGTCCGTCATCCGGCCCATCTCGAACGCCACGGCCGGCTCGACGACGCCGCGCGCGAACCGGGGCGCCGGCACCTCGAGGGTTGCCTCCAGGCGGAGCGTGCCCGCCGCCCCGCCCGGCGCATCGCGGAGCGCCACCCCGCCCGCGAACCGGGCGTTGCCGACGCCGTCGATCGGCGTCCAGGACAGGGCGTAGGCGCCGTCGTCGGCGTGGTAGCGGCAGGCGTAGACGGTCGTGACGCGGGCGCCGGGCGGCCCCATCGGCTCCATCGTCCAGACGAACGCGTCCGCGGACTCCGCCCCGCCCTCGGCCGCCCCGCCCTCGTACGGCTCGACCGAGGCGACGCCCGGGAACAGGGCGCCCCACCGGGGCACGTCGCGGAGCCACGCCCAGGCCGCCGCGGGCGGGGCGGGCAGGTGGAACGCGCGCTCGACCTGGACGGAGACCTCGATCACAGAAGCGGGGTGGAGGAGGAGAAAGCCGAACGTGGCCGCCCCGCCCCCAGCGCAGAAGCCTCTCGCCGCGTCTCCAGGCGTTCCGGGCGGGGCGGTCAGGCCGCGACGCCGTCGCCTGCCGCGAGGTGGTCGAACACGGACTGGAAGACGCGCGCGCCGTCCGCCCCGCCCAAGAGCGCCTCGACGCACCGCTCGGGGTGCGGCATCATGCCGACCACGTTGCCGGCCGCGTTCGCGACGCCGGCGATGTTGCGGGCCGACCCGTTCGGGGCCGCCTCGGGCACGGCCTCGCCCGCGGCGTCGACGTAGCGGAAGACGACGCGGCCCTCGCCCTCCAGCCGGTCCAGCGTGTCCGCGTCGGCCGTGTAGTTGCCCTCGCCGTGGGCCACGGGGACCGTCAGGACCTCGCCGGCGTCGAGGCCCGACGTGAACGGCGTCGCCGTCGATTCGACGCGGAGGTGGGCGTCTTTGCAGGCGAACCGGAGGCTCGCGTTGCGGAGCAGCGCGCCCGGCAGGAGGCCGGCCTCGCACAGCACCTGGAACCCGTTGCAGATCCCGAGCACCGGCCGCCCCGCCCCGGCGACCCGCACGACGTCCTTCATCACGGGCGAGAACCGGGCGATGGCCCCGGCCCGGAGGTAGTCGCCGTAGGAGAACCCGCCGGGCACGACCACGAGGTCGGCGTCGCCGACCGACGCCTCCTTGTGCCATACGAACCGGGCGTCCTGCCCGAACACGTGCTTCGCGGCGTGGTACACGTCGTGGTCGCAGTTGGACCCGGGAAAAACGAGGACGGCAACCATGAATGCGGAAGGTTGAACGCGGAATGGTGAAGGGGTACCCGCCGGGCCACCCCGCCCCGCCCGGTCGACGTACCTAATCTAGACGGTCGCGTCGGGCAGGTGGCCCTGCACAGACGCCCGTTCCGCGTTCACCCTTCCGAATTCCGCATTCTCGTGATTCCCCGCGAGCTGTTCCGCAAGATCCGCCACGTCGAGGTCCGCACGCGCGGGCTCGTCGACGACGTGTTCGGGGGCGAGTACCACTCGGCGTTCAAGGGCCGCGGTATCGAGTTCGCCGAGGTCCGCCCGTACCAGGTCGGCGACGACGTGCGGACCATCGACTGGAACGTGTCGGCGCGGACGGGCGAGCCGCACGTGAAGCTGTTCGAGGAGGAGCGCGAGCAGACGCTGCTCCTCGTCGTCGACGTGTCGGGGTCGGAGGACTTCGGGAGCGGGGAGGGCGCCAAGCGTGACCTGGCCGCCGAGGTCTGCGCCGTGCTCGGGTTCTCAGCGCTCCGCAACAGCGACAAGGTCGGGCTCGTCCTGTTCACCGACCGCGTCGAGCGGTTCGTCCCCCCGCGCAAGGGGCGCCGCCACGTGCTCCGCCTCCTCCGCGACCTCTTCGCGCACGAGGCCGAGCACCGGGGGACGAGCCTCGACGACGCGCTCGACCACGTCCTCCGCGTCCAGCGCCGCCGCGCCATTGTGATCCTCGTCAGCGACTTCCTCGTGCCCGACGACGCCGACCTCGCGCGGCGCCTCCGCGTCGTGGCGCAGAAGCACGACGTCGTCGCCGTCCGACTCGTGGACCCGCGCGAGGAGGCGCTGCCGGCCGTGGGCCTGCTCCGCGTGGTCGACGCCGAGACCGGCCGCCCCGCCCTCGTCGACACGTCGAGCGCCCGCGTGCGCCGCGCCTTCGCGGACCGCGCTGCCGCCCGCGCCGCGCGCGCCGAGGCCACGCTCCGCCAGGCCCGCGTCGACCACGTCACGCTGCGGACGGACGAGGACTACGTCGAGCCGCTCTCGGCCTTTTTCCGCCGCCGCGTGCGGGGCATGCGATGACCAGAGGGAAGAGGGAAGGGGGAAGAGGGAAGGGGGAGGCTTGTCCCGAGCCGCGCGTGCTCGGGCGGGGCGGGGCGGGCGGCTGGCCTGCGCGGGCGGGGTGGGCGGCAGCGGCTGTCCCCCCTGGCGAGGAGAACACGCCGTTCGACCTTGAGAGGCCATTTGGGATTTCTCCCTCCCCCGCCGGGGGAGGGCCGGGGTGGGGGACAGACGTCGACTCAGGGCGGGGTGGTCGGCTCATCACCCCCGTGGCTGCGCCGGCTTCGCGGCTCCCGATCTCCCCTCGCTGGGGGGAAGAGAAGAGCGGCTGGTTCCAAGCAGCTTTCGGGCGCAGCGGTGAGCAGGCGGACGGCGAGTGCCCCGGGCGGGGCGGCCGGCCCCGCGCCACCCCGCTCTGCGCCGGCAGCCGGCCTCGCCCCGACCCGCCCCGCCCCGCGCGCCTCCGGTGGCTCGTGCCCCTCGCGCTCCTCCTCGCCGCGGGCGGGGTGGAGGCGCAGAGCGCGCGGCTCTACGTGCTGGCCGACACCGTCGAGGCCGGCGAGCCCTTCGAGATCGCCGTGGCCGTCGACCACGCGCCGGGGCAGCAGACGGCGTTCCCGGCGGTCCCGGTGGACGACCCCGAGGCCGCCCCACTCCTCGCCTTCGGCGACGCCGAGGCGACGGCCGTGCGCCGCCTCCCGCCCGCGATCCGCGGCCGCGTGCGGACCGACAGCGCGGTCTACGCCGTCGCCGCGTTCGCCGTCGACTCCGCGCGCGTGGGGCCGGTCGAGGTCCGCGTCGACTCGGCGGCGGTGGCGACGGGCGTGGCCGTCGTGCCGGTCCGCTCGCTCCTGGAGGGCGCGCCGCCGTACGAGCCCACCCCGCCCGGTCCGCTCGACGACTTCCCGAGCGCGGCGCCCGTCTGGATCGCGCTCGGCGTGCTGGGCGCGCTCGTGCTGCTGGGGGCCGGCGCGTGGGCCGTCCGCACGCTCCGCCAGCCCAAGGCGGTGGGCGGGGCGGCGCCCTACCCGGCGGCGCTCGCGCGGCTGGACGCGCTCGCCCGCGAGGCGCCGGCCACGCCGGCCGAGGTCGAGACCCACGTCGTCGCCGTGCGCGCCGTGCTCCGCGAGTACCTCGCGCGCCGCCTGGGCCTCCCCGCCCTCGAATCGACGACCGAAGAACTGGACGCCGCCCTCCGCGCCGACGCCCGCGTCCCGGGCGGGGCGGCCGACGCCGTCCGCAAGGCGCTGCTCCCGACCGACCTCGTCGCCTTCGCGGGCGCCCGCCCCGCCCCGCCCGAGGTGGCCGCCTTTGGCGACCGCACGCGCGCCGCCGTCGAGGCGGTGGAGGAGGGCGTGCGGGAAGCGGAGCGCGGAGACGCGGAGGACGGAGAGAGGCCCGGACGGGGCGGGGCGGCCAGAACGCCCGACGCGCAGGCGGAGACGGCCGGCGGTGGACGCGCCGTTCGGACCGACGCCCCCAGTCCCTAGTCCCCCAGTCCCTAGAATGCACCAGCCCATCGGCCCGCCGTTTTCCGACACGCTCGTCCGCCGCCTGCGGCAAGCCCGGCGCGTGGCCGTGCTGACCGGCGCCGGGATCTCGGCCGAGAGCGGGGTCCCCACGTTCCGCGACCCCGACGGCCTGTGGCAGCGGTTCCGCCCCGAGGAGCTTGCCAACGTCGAGGCGTTCCTCGCCAACCCCACGCTCGTGCAGGGCTGGTACGCCCACCGCCGGCAGGTCGTCGAGGACGTCGAGCCGAACGCGGGCCACTACGCCTTGGCCGAGCTCGAACGCTGGGTGACGGGGCGGGGCGGCCAGTTCCTGCTCGCGACCCAGAACGTGGACGGCCTCCACGAGCGGGCCGGCAGCCAGAACCTCGTCGAGCTCCACGGCTCGCTCCGCCGGTCGCACTGCCTCGACTGCGGCGCGCCCGCCCCGCCCCCGACCGCCCCGCCCGCAGACGCAGACGGCGAGGGCGGGGTGGCGCGGTGCGCGGCGTGCGGCGGGCTCGTCCGCCCCGACGTGGTATGGTTCGGGGAGATGCTGCCCGAGGACGCCATCGGCCGGGCGACCGAGGCGGCGGCGCTCGCCGACGTCTACCTCTCGGTCGGCACGAGCGCCGTGGTGTACCCGGCCGCCGGGCTCCCCCAGGTCGCGCGCCAGGCCGGGGCCTACGTCGCCGAGGTCAACCCGACGCCGTCCGACATCGCGTGGCGCCTGGACGAGCAGGTGCCGGGGCGCGCGGGCGACGTGCTGCCGGCACTGGTCGAAAGAGTGACGGGTGACGAGTGATGGGTGATGAGCAAGAGCGGCGGAGACCGTATCGGTCGCACCGGGACCTGGAGGTGTGGTCCGACGGCATCGCCCTCGTCCGGGACGTGTACGCGCTGACGCAGGCGTGGCCGTCGGACGAGCGGTTCGGGCTCACGTCGCAGGTCCGCCGCGCGGCCGTCTCGGTCCCGTCGAATGTTGCGGAGGGGTGGGGGCGCCACAAGAAGGGGGAGTTCGACCAGTTCCTGCGCTACGCCCGCGGCTCCCTCTTCGAGGTCGAAATGCAACTCACGATCGCCGTCGAGATCGGCTTGAACCGAGAGCAAGAAACGGCCGGTCTCCTCCGCCGGATCGACGTGCTCAGCCGTCGCCTCCTCGCTCTCCGCCGCTCGTTGTGAGTGACGAGTGACGGGTAAAGAATGATGAGCAAAAGCTTCCCACCCCGCCCCAGCGAGTGACGGGTGAAGACTAATGAGCAAAGGCCCCCCGCCCCGCCCGCTGTGCGTCCTCTATCGCTCCGCCCGTCTCTGCATTTGCTCATCGCCCGTCACTCATAACTCGTCACCCACAACCCGTCACCCACTTGACCTTCGCCTCCCCCCTCTGGCTCCTCGCGCTCCTCGCCCTGCCCGCCCTGTGGTGGGCGGGGCGGCGGGGCGGGGCGGCGCCCGGCGTGCGGTATTCCGTCGCCGACGACGCGGCGGCGCTGGGGACGACCGGGTGGGCGCACGTGCGGTGGCTGCCCGGCGCGCTGCTGGCGGCGGCGTTCGGGCTGGGCGCCGTCGCGCTGGCCCGGCCGCAGGAGCGCGACGCGTCGCTGGAGCGCTCGACCGAGGGGATCGACGTCGTGCTCGCGCTCGACGTGTCGACCTCGATGACGGCCGAGGACTTCGTGCCCAACCGCTTCGAGGCGGCCAAAGCCGTCGCCGCCGAGTTTGTCCGCGGGCGGACATCGGACCGGATCGGGCTCGTCGTGTTCGCCGCCCAGGCCTACACGCAGGCCCCGCTCACGCTGGACTACCCGTTCCTGCTCACGATGCTCCAGGAGGTGCGGATGGGCGTGATCGAGGACGGCACCGCGATCGGCACGGCGCTCGCCACCGCGACCGCCCGGCTCCGCGACTCGGACGCGGCCTCCAAGGTCGTCATCCTGCTCACCGACGGCCAGAACAACCGCGGGCAGGTCGACCCCCAGACGGCGGCCGAGGCCGCGGCCGCGCTCGGCGTCAAGGTCTACGCCATCGGCGTGGGCGACGAGGGCGGGGCGGTCCGCGGGGCCGGCCCGTTCGGGGGCGCCTTTTTCGGGACCGCGCCCGAGGTCGACGAGGAGGCGCTCCGCGCCGTCGCCCAGACGACCGGCGGCCGCTACTTCCGGGCCACCGACGCCCAGGCCCTCCGCGAGATCTACGCGGCCATCTCGGACCTGGAGCGGACGGAGATCGAGGAGACCGTGCTCCTGGACGTCCGCGAGCTGTACCCGTGGTTCCTGTGGCCGGCCCTCGCGTGCCTCGTCCTGTCGGTCGGCCTCTCCACGACCCGCCTCCGCGAAGTGCCGTGAGTGATGGGTGACGGGTGAAGAGTGACGGGCAAAGGCCCCTCGCCTCGCCCCAGCGAGTAACGAGCGACGGGTGAAGAGTGATGAGCAAAGGCCCTCCACCCCGCCCGCTGTGCGTCCTTCACCGCCCCGCCCGAGTACGCGGCGAGTAAATCACCGCCCCGCCCCGCCCCGTTGCCGCTCGGCTAACCGCCCCGCCCGCACTTGCATGTGCCCATCACCCGTCACTCGTAACCCTTCACCCGCACCCCGTTGAGCTTCCGCGACCCCCTCGTCCTCGGTCTCGTCGCCGTCCTCGTCGGCGCCGCGCTCGTCGCGTTCGCGCACGCGGCGCGGCGGCGGGCGGAGGCGCTGCGGCTGTTCCTGGGCGCGCGGGCGGGGCGGGAGGAGAGCGGGCTCGCGCCCGTCGTCCGGCGGCGGCGCGTGCGGGCGGGGCTCGTGGCCGGCGCGCTCGCGTGCCTCGGGCTCGCGCTCGCCGGGCCGCGCGCGGGCACGTCGGTCCGCGAGGCGCGGCAGGAGAGCCTCGACCTGCTCGTGGCCCTCGACGTGTCGGAGTCGATGCGGGCCGAGGACGTGGCGCCGAGCCGCCTCGACCGGGCCAAGCTCGCCGTCGAGCGCGTCGTGGCCGACCGCCAGGGCGACCGCGTGGGCCTCGTGGTCTTCGCCGGCGAGGCCTTCCTCCAGTGCCCGCTGACGACCGACCGCGGGGCGCTCCGCCTGTTCCTCGACGCCGCCGACCCCGAGATGGTGGGCGCCCAGGGCACCGACTTCGCGAGCGCGCTCCGCGTGGCCGACCGGGCGTTCGACGCGGCGGCCGAGGGCGCCGACGCCCGCCCGCGCGCGCTCCTCGTGGTCTCCGACGGCGAGGACCACGAGGGCGGCCTGGGTGGGGCGGCCGACGCCCTCCGCGACGACGGCGTGACGATCCTCGCGCTGGGCGTGGGGACCGAGGAGGGCGCGGCGGTCCCCGAGGTCCGGCGCGGCCGCGTCGTGGGCGTCCACCGCGACCGCTCGGGCGCCGAGGTCGTCTCGCGCTACGAGCCGGGCGCGCTCCGCGACCTGGCCGGCCGCGGCGACGTGGTCCGCGTGGGGCAGGGCGGGGCGGCCGCCGCCGAAGTCAACGCGCTGCTCGACGGGCTCGACCGGGCGGTCCTGACCGAGAGCGAGGTGGCGGCCTCGGCCGAGCGGTTCCAGTGGCCGCTCGCGCTGGGCCTCCTGCTCCTGCTCGTCGAGCGGCTCCTGGCCCTCCGCCCCGCCCCGCCCGACGACGACGCGGGCGGGGTGAGCGCGCCCCGCCGCGAGGCGGCGACGGCATGACGGGCGTGCGCGACGACCGCCGGGGGGACACGCCGACCGCCCCGCCCCCCACACGGGCACCCGTAGGGACACGGCTTGCCGTGTCCGCACGCGGGGCCTCCCGCCCCGCCCGCGCGGCCGGGGCGGGGTGGCTGGCGCTGGCGCTGGCCCTGGCCGTCCTCGCCGGCTGCGGCGACGTGACGGCGGCGCTCCAGCCCGGCGTGGCCGAGGGGCGGGGCGGCGTCGAGGCCCAGGCCGCGGGCGACCCCGAGGGCGCCGAGGCCGCGTTCACAGAGGGCCTCGCCGCGCGCGACGTGCCGCGCCGCGTGCAGGCCCAGCTGTGGCACAGCCTCGGCCTCGTCCGCGCGCAGCGCCAGGCGACCGCCGAGGCCGACAGCGCCTTTGCCGAGGCCATCGACCGCGCCGACGACCCCGCCCTCCGCGCCCGCTACGCCTTCGACGCTGGCGCGGCCGCCCTCGCCGGCGACGACCCCGCCCTCGCCCTCGGCCACCTCCGCCGCGCCCTCGTCCTGGACTCCGAGAACCCGGCGGCCCGGCGGAACGTCGAGATCGCGCTCCGCCGCCTGGCCGACCGCGAGCCGCCCCGCCCGACGCCGTTCGCCGAGCAGGTCAAGGCGCAGGCCGACTCGCTCGTGGCCGCCCGGCAATACCCGGCGGCCCTGGACGTCATGGTAGACGGCCTCCGCCGCGACTCGTCCGTGGCCGTCTACGCCGACTTTATCGGCCGCCTCGCCGGCGTCGCCGGCATCGAGACCGGCGGCCCCGCTGCCCAACCCCCCGCGCCGTGACCCGCCCCGCCCTCGCGCTCCTCCTGTTCCTGGCGTCGGCCGCGCTCGCGCAGTCGGTCGGGCGGGGCGGCCCGTCGCCGGTCGAGACGTACCACGAGGGCGCGCAGGCGTTTATCGAGGGCGACGTGGCCGCGGCGTCGGCCGCCGTCCGCGCCGGGCTCCAGGCGGCGCCCGGCGACGAGAAGCTCCAGAAGCTCCGCGACCTCATCGAGCAGGAGCAGGAGGAGCAGGACCAGCGCCGCGGCGGCCAGCAGGACCAGGACGCCGAAAACGAGGACTCCGAGGGCCAGCGCGACGACGAAGGCCAGAGCGGCGGCGAGGGCCAGCAGCAACCGCCGGAGGACGACGAGGGCGGGGCGGAGCGCGACCAGACCGACACGCAGACCCCGCCGCCCGGCGGCGGGGGCGAGGAGCCGGACGACCAGGAGGGCCAGCAGAGCCCCGGTCGGAGCGTCGGCGAGGGCGGGCCGACGCCGGCCGGCGACGGGGCGGTCCCCGAGGGCCAGATGAGCCGGGCGCAGGCCGAGCGCATCCTCGACGCCGTCGGCGGCGACGAGCGCCTGCTGCTCCGCGAGCTCCGCCGCTCCGAGGCCCGCGCGCGGCGGACGGACAAGGACTGGTAGCCGATGCCCGCCCCGCCCGTTCTGCTCTGCCGCCCCGCCCCGCTCGCCAGGACGCCTTGGCGCCGCCGACCCCTATCACGGGCGGGGCGGGGCGGCGTGTGGCTCGCCCTCGTCGTCCTGTGGGCGCTGGCGGCGGCCGGCGCCGCGGCGCAGTCGGCGAGCGCGGTCGTGTCGGACCGGGCGGTCCGCGTGGGCGAGCCGTTCACGTACACGCTCACGCTCCAGGGCGGGGCGGGCGACGACGTCCGCGCGCCGATCGCGACGGGCGCGCTCCGGCTCGTCTCGGACCAGCCCACGCTCGACGTCACGACGATGGTGGGGGGGCAGACGCAGCGGCGCGTGGCGTGGCTCTACGAGGGCACGCGGCCCGGGACCGGCCGCGTCGGCGGCCTCCGCGTCACGGTCGGCGGGCGGAGGCTCACGGTCGACCCCGTGGCCGTCACGGTCAACGGCCGCGCCCCGCCCGCGCGCGCGCCGAGCGGGGTGCCCGGCGTGGGGTCCGAGCTGTTCGTCCGCGCCGAGCCCAGCCGCGAGACGGCCGTCGTGGGCCAGCAGGTGGTCGTCGACTACGTCCTCTACTTCGAGCCGCACGTCCAGCCGCGCCAGACGGCGCCCATCGGGACGTGGGACGCCGCCGGGTTCTGGCGCGAGGAGCTCGACGTGCCCTCGGCGTACCCGCGCACGGTCTCGCTCGGCGGGCGGACCTACGAGGCCGTCACGATCCGCCGCGTGGCCCTCTTCCCCACGCGCGCCGGCACGCTCGAGCTGTCGCCGATGGAGTTCTCGGTCGACCTCCTGCGCACCGACCGCCGCATCGGGAACGACCCGTTCGCCCCGTTTTTCTCGCCGTTCAGCCAGCGCTACACCGAGGAGACGGTAACGGCGCCGGCCGCCCAGGTCGCCGTCCGCGAGCTGCCGCCCGGGGCGCCGCCCTCGTTCGACGGGGCCGTCGGCCAGTTTACGCTGCGGTCCTCGGCCGACCGCCACGCGGTGGCGGCCGGCGAGCCGGTCGAGGTCCAGGTCACGATCTCGGGGACCGGCAACCTCGCCACACTCGGCGCCCCTGCGCTCGACGTGCCGCCGAACGCGGACGTGTACGGGCCGGAGGAGGACCGCGAGGCGATGCGCGGCGCCGCCCCGCTCCGCGGCGTCAAGTCGTTCACGTGGACGCTCGTGCCGCAGGGCGGCGACATCGAGGTGCCGCCGGCGGCGTGGTCCTACTTCGACCCGGCGACGGGCACCTACCAGACGCTCCGCACGGACCCCGTCGAGGTCGCCGTCCGCGGCGGCACGGTCGCGGGCGGGGCGGTCGCCGCAGACGGCGCGCGCCGCCTCCGCACGGACGCCGACTGGCAGCGGCCGGCGGGCTCGACGGCGTGGCTGTGGGCCGTGCTCGGCGGCGGGCTCGCGCTCCCCGCCCTCGCCGCGCTCGCGCTCCTGGGCGTCCGCGCCGGGCGCGAGCGGCTGGCGGCCGACACGCCGGATCGCCGGAGCCGCCGCGCCGCGGCCGCCGCGTCGAGCCGGCTGGCGGGCACGGCGGGCGGGGCGGACGGCTTCCGCGAGGTCGAGCGCGCCGTCCGCGCCTTCCTGGCCGACCGGCTGGGCGTGCCGCCGTCGGTCCGCGAGCGCGCCGCGCTCGACGCCCGGTTGGAGGCGGCGGGCGCGCCGACCGAGCTCCGCGACCGCGTCCACGCCGTTATCGCCGCGTGCGCGCGCGGCCAGTTTGCGCCCGGCCTCGCGTCCAATCTCGCCGCCGTCCGCGCCGACGCCGAGGCGACGCTCGGCGCCCTCGACTCGCTCGGGCGCGTTCAGCGTTCGGGGTTCAGACGGTTCGGGGAGCGGCTCCAAAGGCGCGGGGGCGGGGCGGCGACGTCCTGAGCCGGCGGGGACGCCGCCGAACCGGCACGGCCGAACTCCACAACCCTGAACCTCCCCGACCCCGAACCACCCCGCCCCGCCCCGCCCGTGGCTGTCGCCCTCGCCCTGCTCGTGCTCCTCCAGCCCGCCCCGCGCGCCGAGGCCGAGCGGCTGTTTGACGTGGGGACCACGCTCGTCGCCGAGGGCGACACGGCCGGCGCCGTGGCCGCGTGGGAGGGCGCCCTCGACACCGGCTGGGCGTCGGCCGCCGCCGAGGCCAACCTGGGCGCCGTCGCGCACGAGCGGGGCGACGTGGGCCGCGCGCGGCTGCACCTGGAGCGGGCCGCCCGCCTCGCCCCGCTCGACGGCGACGTGGCGCGGGCGCTGGCCGACGCCCGCGAGGCGGCCGGCGCCGCCCCGCCCACGGCGGCCGAGCGCGCGTGGCGCGGGCTCGTGGGTGTGGTGCGCCCGGTCGGGCTCGTGGCCCTCGCGCTGGCGCTCGCGTTCGGGGCGCTCGCGCTGAGGCTCCTCGGCCGGCGCCGCCCCGCCCTCGTCGTTAGCGTCGTGGCCGCGTTCGCCGTGGCCGCCGCCGGCACGTCGCTGTGGCAGGCGGCCCAGGCGGACGGTATCGTGCTCGCGGACGCGGCCGACGTCCGCGAGGCGCCGTCGCCGACCGCCCCGCCCGTGGCGCGCGTCCGCGCCGGCGAGCGCGTGGGCGTGGGGGAGGAGCGGGCGGGGTGGCGCCGCGTCTCGGCCGGCGGCGCCGAGGGCTGGGTCCGGGGCGGGGCGGTGGCGGCGCTCTAGCGGCGGGCGAGCGCGGCGTCGATCTGGGCCTCGACGTCGCCGCCGGCGCGGTGGCCGCGGGCGAACGCGACCGCCTGCTCGCGGACGCCGGCCAGGCCGTCGGCGTCGAGTCCGGCGAGCGGCCACATGGCGACGGGCGCGCGGGCCAGCTTGACGACGAGCCGGGGCGACTTTTTCCCAACGACCATGGCGACGCCGACCGGCACGTCGTCGAGGTCTGTGAGGCGGACGGTCCCGCGCCGCGTGCGCTGGACGGGGCGGGGTGGGAGGTCGAGGGCGCGGCGGAGGACGTCGTCGGGCGTTTCGCCAAACGCGCCGCGCGCGGCGATGGCGTCGTAGACGTCCTGGGAGATGCGGATGGTCATGGGCGGGGTGGAGCGGGGAAAGCGCGAGACGAAGGAAGTGTCACAATGTTACATCGGCACGCAGCGCACTCCGCACGACCGCCCCGCCCCGGTCGTTCATCCTGCTCCCCCCGCGCTACTTTCCCCCCATGGAGCCCCACGTCTACACGCGCGACGAGAGCGGCCGCCGTCGCGGGTGGGTCGAGGTCGTCTGCGGGAGCATGTTCTCGGGCAAGACCGAGGAGCTGATCCGCCGCCTGAAGCGGGCGCGGATCGCGCGGCAGAACGTGGCCTTGTTCAAGCCGGCCCTCGACACGCGCTACGACGCCGAGGCCGTCGTCAGCCACGACGCCACGGCGCTCCCCGCCGTCGTCATCCACGCGGCCGACCAGATCCTGCTCCTCGTCGGCGACGCCGACGTCGTGGGCATCGACGAGGCCCAGTTTTTCGGCCCCGAGCTCGTCGACGTCGTCGAGCGGCTGGCCCGCGACGGCAAGCGCGTCGTGATCGCCGGTCTGGACCAGGACTACCTCGGGCGCCCGTTCGAGCCGGTCCCCCAACTCATGGCCGTGGCCGAGCACGTGACGAAGCTGCACGCCGTGTGCGTCCGGTGCGGGGCGCCGGCCAACCACTCGCAGCGGATCGTGGCCGAGGGCGCGCGCGTGCTCGTCGGCGAGGCCGAGGCGTACGAGCCGCGGTGCCGGCGGTGCTTCCGGCCGCGGGCCGTGGAGGCGGTCCCCGTCGCGGCCGGCACCGAGCCCGCCGCCCCGCCCGAGCCCGCTCCGGCCGAGCCCGCCCCGCCCGCGTCGGGCGCCGTCCCCGCGCGCCCATGAGCCTCGTCACGATCGGCACGTCGTTCGTGGTCGTGGCGCTGCTGGCGGCCGTCGTCCTCGGCTGGGTCGCCGACCTCCGGCGGACGGGCGGGGCGGTCTCGGCGCACGAGGCCCGCGCGCAGGCCGAGCGGGCGGGGCGGGGCGGCCGCGGGCGCAGCGCGTTCTACACGTCGCGCGAGGACCGGGCCGAGGCCATGCGCGAGCGGATCGCCCGCGAGCGCCGACGCCGCGAGCGGGCGCGCGGTCCGCGCGTTCGGAGTCCCGACGCTGAGCCCGCCGGCTCCCCGGCCGACCGTCCACCCGCCCCGCCCCCCGACGCCCCCGAGGCCCGCCACCGGCGGACGCTCGAACTGGGGAGCGGCCCCGTCACCGCCGATCGCCTCCGCCTCCACTACCGCCGCCTCGTCACGGCGTACCACCCCGACCGCGTGGCCGGCCTGGGCGCCAAGCTCCAGCGGCTGGCCGAGGAGGAGACGAAGGCGATCAACGAGGCGTATTCGTTTTTCAAGCGCGAGATCGGGGAGAGGGCGTAGCGGCCCGCGCCACCGCGCCCGCCGTGCCCACGGCCA
Organism: Rubrivirga litoralis; assembly: GCF_031846415.1. Classification (NCBI taxonomy): domain Bacteria; kingdom Pseudomonadati; phylum Rhodothermota; class Rhodothermia; order Rhodothermales; family Rubricoccaceae; genus Rubrivirga; species Rubrivirga litoralis. The sequence goes on from NZ_JAVRHT010000027.1 coordinate 30,788, forward strand.
CGGGCGACCGCCGGTCGCCCCTACGGCGGCCGCCCCGCCCGGACGCTGCGGTCCGACGGCGTTGCATGCAACGCCGCTACGACGGCCGCCCCGCCCGTGCCGTGGGCGGGGCGGCGCGTCTTCGCTTCCCGATCCCCCGACGTTTCTTGGACGCGGGCGGGGCGGGGCGCTATCGTCCGGGCCGCCCCCCACGCCTATGGCCACCGCCGCCCCCGTCTCTGCCGCCCGCCCCGTCCGCGTCCGCCGGTTTGCGGCGGCGTTCCTCGACGGCGCCCTCGCGCTCACGCTCGCGCTCGTGCCCGCCGCGCTGACGCCGGGGGCGTTCAAGGGGCGGATGTTCGGGGTCGGCCTCCTGCTCGGCGCCGCTTACCTCCTCCTCCGCGACGGGCTCCCGTACGCCGAGTGGGGGCCGCGCTCGCTGGGCAAGCGGTGGCTCGGCCTCCGCCCGTACTGTGTGGGCGGGGCGGCCCTGACGTGGGAGGTCTCGGCGCGGCGGAACGCGACAGTCGGCGGCGCGCTCGCCGTGTGGGCGCTGATCTACCTCGCCGGCGGGTTCCGCGGCATCCCGTTCGGCGGGTTCCTCCTGTGGGCGGCCGTCGCCGTGGTCGTGATCGAGGCCGTGCTCGTCGCCATCGACCCGGTCGGCCGGCGGCTGGGCGACCGGATCGCGCAGACGCGCGTGGTCGAGGCGCGAGCGTAAGGGGGGGGGACAGGCAGCAGGAACTGAAAGAAGGCAGAGGGCGCCGCCGCCCCGCCCCCGCGTCGCTGCCACGGGCGGGGCGGGGCGGTCGAGTTTGGAGTCGCGCTGCCCGTCCCCGCCCCTCGCTCTCCGCCCCGCCCGACTTGTCCACACGCCCCGCCCGCGCCGGGGCCTGACGCTATGTTGACCGGGGCCGGCGGTACCGTTGGAGCCCCGCCGCCCCGCCCCCGGACACCCTCTCGATGGCCGACACCCCTGCCCCGCGCTACCTCGTCACGGCGCGGAAGTACCGCCCGCAGACGTTCGGCGACCTCGTCGCCCAGGAGCACGTCGCCCAGACGCTCCGCAACGCGATCACGTCGGGCCGCCTCGCCCACGCCTACCTCTTTAGCGGCCCGCGCGGCGTGGGCAAGACGACGGCCGCGCGCATCCTCGCCAAGGCCGTCAACTGCCAGACGCCGCTCGACCAGCGGCCCGACGCCGAGCCGTGCCGGACGTGCGACTCGTGCCTCGCCTTCGAGGCCGGCCGCTCGCTCAACGTCATCGAGATCGACGCGGCCTCGAACAACCGCGTCGAGGACATCCGCGAGCTCCGCGACACCGTCCGCGTGCCGCCGCAGGGGGCCGACAAGAAGGTGTACATCCTCGACGAGGTCCACATGCTCTCGGCGAGCGCGTTCAACGCGCTCCTCAAGACGCTCGAGGAGCCGCCGCCGTACGCCCTCTTCATCTTCGCGACGACGGAGCCGCACAAGGTGCTCCCCACGATCCTGTCCCGGACCCAGCGGTTCGACTTCCGGCGGATCGCGGTGCCCGAGATCGTCGGCCGCCTCCGGGCCATCTGCGAGGCCGAGGGCGTCCGGGCCGACGACGAGAGCCTCGTCCTCCTCGCGCGCAAGGGCGACGGCGCGCTCCGCGACGCGCTCTCGCTCTTCGACCAAGCCCTCTCGCTCTGCGGCGACACGGTCGAGATCGGCCCGCTCCGCGAGGCGCTCGGCGTGGTCGACGCCGACCTCTACTTCGCGGCGACCGACCGCGCGCGCGCCGGCGACCGCGCCGGCCTCCTCGACCTCGTCGAGCACGTGGTCCAGAGCGGCCACGACCTGAACGAGTTCGTGCTGGGCCTGGCCGACCACGTCCGCAACCTGCTCGTGGCGCGGGCGACGGGCTCAGGCGCGCTCATCGAGGGGACCGAGGCCACGCGCGACCGCTACCTCCGCGCCGCCGGCCCCTACGCCGAGGCGGACCTCCTGCACCTCCTCCTCCTCTCCGACGGGGCGGCGAGCGACCTCCGCGAGAGCCGCCAGCCGCGCCTGACGTTGGAGCTGGCGCTGCTCAAGATGGCGAGCCTGGAGTCGGCCCTCGACCTCGGCCGCCTGATCGACCGGCTCGACGGGCTGGAGGCGGCGGCCCGCGACGGCGCCCTCGCTGCCCCGGCCTCGGCTCCGGCCGCCCCGCCCCCAGCGGCTCCCGCGGCTTCGACCGCCCCGCCCTCGGCGCCTGCGGCCTCGGCTGCCGCGCCGTCGGCCGGCGCGCCTGCGTCCTCGGCCGCCCCGCCCTCAGTTCCTGCGCCTTCTGCCGCCCCGCCCTCAGCGCCTGCGGCTCCGCCCGCCTCGGAGCCTGCCGCCTCGCCCGCGGCGCAGACGTCGGAGCCGCCGGCCGGGTACGCCGCTCGTCCGCCGGCCGCCGCGCCGCCGAGCGCGGGCGGGGCGGTCCCGGAGCCGCCCGCGAGCGCCGAGCCGGCCCCGAGCGCTCCGCCGCGTCCGCCGGCCGCCCCGCCCCAGCAGGAGCAGCCCCCGCCGCACACCGACCGCGACGACCCCATGGGGGGGCGGGGTGGCGACGACGGCGGCGTGCCCCGGCCGCCCCGCCCCGCGCCGGCGCCCCCGCCTGCGGGCGGACCGCCCGCGGCCGCGCCCCGCCCGGCGCCGGCCCGGCCCGGCGGCGCCCTGTTTGGCCGCCCCGCCCTCCGCCGGCCGTCCGGCGGCGACGGGCAGACGGGCGGGGCGGCCACGCTCGCCGTCCCCGACGCGCCCTCGGCGACGGGCGGGGCGGCGCCGGCCGAGCCCATCGGCCCGGCGCTCGGGCAGGTGCAGGACGCGTGGCCGCGCTTTGTCGAGGCGGTCCGCGCCGAGGTCGGCGTCCGCGTCGGCGCCATCGTCCAGGGTGGGCGGGCGCTCCGCGTGCGGCGCGGGGCCGTCGAGGTCGGGCTCGACGACGACTTCGCGTGCCGCGTGGCCGACGAGCACGCAGCGGTGCTCGCCGACGTGCTCATGGGCGTGCTGGGCGGGGAGGCGCCGCCCGTCCGCTACGTGGTCGCCCCGGCCGAAGCCCTCGAAACCGGGGCGCCGGCCGACCCGTTCGACGCGCTCAAGCAGATGCGCCAGGAGCACCCGGTCGTCCGCGCGCTCTTCGAGCGGTTCGGCGCCGAGATCGTCTGGCAGTGAGTCGGTACGGGGTACAGGGTACGGGGTACCCGCCCCACGCCATTCTATTCGTACCCCGTACTTCGTACCCAGTACCCCTACTCCGATGGACGGAACCCCTGGAGGCCCCAACATGGCCGACCTGTTCGGCAAGATGGCCGACATGCAGAAGCGCGTGGCTGAGACACAGTCGAAGCTTTCCGAGGAGCGCGTGACGGCCGAGGCCGGCGGCGGCATGGTCAAGGTGACGGCCGACGGCGCGGGCCGGGTCGTCTCGATCAAGATCGAGCCCGACGCCGTCGACCCCGACGACCTCGAGCTCCTGGAGGACCTCGTCGTGGCCGGCGTGAACAAGGCCATCGAGGAGGCCGAGGGCATCAAGGCACGCAAGATGCAGGAGGCGGCCTCGTCGATGCTCCCGCCGGGCCTGGACCTGGGCGGCATGGGTCTGCCGGGGATGTAGGGAGGGCGGGGCCTGGCCGCGTCCGCCCCGCCCGCGCAGCCGTCGGGCGGGGCGGGTGACACGCCGCTGGCGCCCGCCCGCGCGACCTTACCCCGTTCCACCCCGCCCAATTCGAGGGCGGGGCGGCGCCCGTACTGACCGACCCGACTGACCGCCCCCCAGATGCACCTGACGTCCGAGACCGTCGACGCGCTCGTCGAGCAGCTCTCGAAGCTCCCTACGATCGGCCGGAAGACGGCCCAGCGGCTCGCGGCCTTCATCCTGAAGATGCCTCGCGACGAGGTCGTCGAGCTCGCCAAGGCGCTCGTGGCGGCCAAGGACCGCGTCAAGACGTGCTCGGTCTGCTTCAACGTGACCGACGTCGACCCGTGCCCCGTGTGCCAGTCGGCCAAGCGGGACCGGTCCGTGATCTGCGTGGTCGAGGAGCCGTCCGACGTGCTCGCGCTGGAGCGGACGGGCGAGTTCCGCGGCCTCTACCACGTGCTCGGCGGCGTGATCTCGCCGCTCGACGGGATCGGCCCGGACGACCTCCACGTGTCCGAGCTCGTGGCCCGCGTCGCCGGCGCCGCGACCGCCCCGCCCGGGGGCGCGACGGCCGAGCCGGGCGCGGTCGCCGAGCCCGACGGGTCCTTCGAGACCGGCGACGAGGGCGGGGCGGTCCGCGAGGTGATCCTGGCCATGAACCCGAACGTGGAGGGTGATACGACGGCGTACTACGTCGGCCAGATGCTGGCGCCCTTCGGCGTGACCGTCTCGCGGATCGCGCGCGGCCTCCCCATCGGCGGCGACCTCGAGTTCGCCGACGAGGCCACGCTCAGCCGCGCGCTCGAAGGGCGGTCGGGGTTGTAGGCGGGTGCTCCGCCCGTGCGCAACCCGCTGTCCATCCGCGGGTTCGGGCGGGGCGGGGGAACCGGCGGCGCGTTGGTTGTTTGAACAGCCATCGCCGACGCCCCGCCCGGGGCCTGTCCCATGGTCAAGGTCGTCACCGCCGCCCGTTACCTGCTCGGGGTCCTGCTGCTCGTGCTCGGCCTCAACGGGTTCCTGGACGTCATCCCCCAGCCGCCCCCGCCCGACGACGGCGGCGCGTTCCTGGGCGCGCTGGTCTCGGGCGGCGTGCTCCCGGTCGTGAAGGCGTTCGAGGTGGTCGTCGGCGTGCTGTTGCTGGCGGGGCGGTTCGTCCCGCTCGCGCTCGTGGTGCTCGTCCCGATCACCGTAGGCATCCTGCTCTACCACGTCCGGTTCGACCCGGCGGGCGGGGTGGCCGCCTACCTCGTCGCCGTGCTCCACGGGGTCCTGCTGTGGGGGTACCGGGCGCACCTGATGCCGCTGCTCGTGCCGCGCGCCGAGCCGCTGCCGGACCGCCGCCCCGCCCCGCCCGCCGAGCGGCGCGTGGTGGCCTAGAGCGACCCAAAGGAGGGTACAAGGTGCGAGGTACAGGGTACGCGGCTCGTAGAGCCCACGCAGGGCCGTACCTCGTACCGGGTACCTCGTACCCACCCGGAGGGGGCGCCGGGGGCGGGGTGGTCAGGCCATCATCCGGCGGATCGTGTCGGCGTAGGTCCGGCTCACGCGGACGACCGCCCCGCCGTCGAGGCGCGCGACGAAGCCGCCCGAGTTGTCGCGCTCTAGGGCGCGGAGCGCGTCGAGCGCCACGACGGCCGAGCGGTGGACGCGCGCGAACCGGGCCGGGTCGAGCCGCTCGGCGAGCGCGCCGATGCCCTGCGAGGCCAGGTACGTCCGCCCCGCCCGATTCGGGACCGTCCGGGCCGGGTCCGTCTGGGCGGAGTCGGCCCGCGTGTGGAGCTTGGTGTAGTCGCCGGCGGCCTCGGCCCAGACCAGGTCGGCCGTGGCGACGGGGACGAACACGCCGCCGTCCTCGACGAGCAGCCGCTCGGCGTAGGGCGGGGCGGCGTGGCGAGCGGCCGCGGCCGCCCCGCCCCCATCTGCCTGGGCGAGCGCGCGGCCGACGGCCTCGGCAAAGCGGGCGCGCGTGAACGGCTTGAGCAGGTAGTCGACGGCCGCCACCTCGAAGGCGCGCACGGCGTGCTGGTCGTAGGCCGTCGAGAAGACGACGCGCGGGAGCTGAAGGCCGCGGCGCTCGGCCTCGTCGAGCACCTCGAACCCGGTCAGCCCGGGCATCTGGACGTCGAGGAACAGGAGCCCGACGGCCGCCCCGCCCGCCTCGGCGTCGGCGAGGGCCGCGACCGTCTCCGGCCCGTTCGCGCACTCGCCGACGACCGCGACCGGCGCGTCGAGCGCGGCGAGCGCCTCGCGGACCATCTTCCGCGCCGGCGCCTCGTCGTCGGCGATCATCGCGCGCGTCATGGCTGGGCGGGCGGGGCGGGGCGGCCGTCGGCGGGGACCGTAAACCGGGCCTCCAGGCCGCGCGCCTGCCCGTCGCCCCCGGGCACAGCGAGCGTGAGGCCGGTCCCGAAGAGGGCGCGCAGCCGGGCGTCCGTGTTGGCGAGGCCGACGCCGCCTGGGACCGCCCCGCCCGCCGCCCGGGGCGGGGTGCCGCCGTGGGCCACCGGGGCGGGGTGGAGCAGGTCGGCGACGGGCACGCCCGGCCCGGCCCCGTCGTCGCGGACGAGGACGTGGACCGCCCCGCCCACGCGCCGGGCTTCGACGCGGAGCAGGCCGCCCTCGACGGTCGGCGCGAGCCCGTGGCGGACGGCGTTCTCGACGAGCGGCTGCACGAGCATGGGCGGCACCGGCACGTCGAGCGCGTCGTCGTCGGCGTCGATCTGGACGCGGAGGCGGCCGCCCATCCGCTCCCCCTCCAGCGCGAGGTAGTCGCGGACGAAGTCGAGCTCCTCGCGGAGCAGCACGCGCTCGCGCCGCGCGGCGGCCAGCGTGTAGCGGACGAGCCCGGCCAGCCGGGCCACCAAGTCGCGCGTCGCGCCCTGCTCGGGCGGGACCGAGGCGGCGACCGAGTTCAGCGTGTTGAACAGGAAGTGCGGGTCCATCTGCGCCCGGAGCGCGGAGAGCTGGGCGTCGCGGGCGGCCCGCTCCAACTCGGCGTGACGCGCCGCGGCCTCGGCCTCGGCCCTCGCCCGCCACTGGACCTCGGAGACGAAGTGGATGGCGTGGAGCGTCCCGAACTGGGCGACGTAGACGAGCGCCGGGATAAACACGTCCCATGCCTTCCCCCAGTCTCCGAGGACCGTGTAGCCAGCGACGGGCGCGAGCGCGCGGTAGGCGACATACCACGCCCACACCCACAGCGGCCCGAGCACGACGTGGGCCGCTACCTGGAGCCGCGGCCGTCCATCGAGCCGGCGGACGGCGACCCACCACACGGGGAGCGTGAGGAGCCCTTTCAGCCCGTAGTCGAACAGCGAGCGCGGGAGGAGGCCGAGCGTCTCGGTGACGAACAGGTCGAGTCCCCCTTCCTGAATCGCCCACTGCTCGATGGTCGCCGAGTACCCGAGCGCGAGCACGGCGTAGGCCGCCGCCGCACCTCCAACGCCGCGCCACGTGAGGCGGGGGCGGGGCGGGCGGGGCGGCTGAGCGGGCATGGCCGAAGGTAGCGGGCGGGGCGGGCCACCCCGCCCCGGCGTCAGCGTCGGGCGGCGGCGGCGTCCGTCCCGCCCAGGGGCTGCCCTTGCTTTTCGCGGTGCGCGATCTGCGCCGTGCACGACCAGTCGGCGGTCGGGTCGCAGGCGAGGGCGAGCAGGCTCGCTTCGTGGCCCGGCGCGAGGCGGCCGATGGCGCGGCCGGGGAAGACGACCTCCGGCGTCACGCGCGTCCACAGGTCGAGGACGGTGGGGAGATCGAAGAACTCGTTCGACGCGAAGAAGGCGGCCTCGGCGGCGGCCGTTCGGTTCCACTGGTCCGTGCCGATGGCGACACGGGCGCCGGCGTCGTGGAGGCGCCGCAGCGTCCGCCGGTGGAGGTCGCGGGCGAACACCCTGCGGGCGGGGCGGTCGGCGTTGTACACGTCGGACCAGACGGAGGTCGGGACGTAGACGAGGCCCCGCTCGCCAGACGCCTCGATCACGGCGTCGCTGAGGAGCGACCGCTCGATCTCGTCGTCGCCCTCGCGGCGGCCCGGGAGGTGGGCGAACCCGTCCACCCCGCTCTCGACGGCGAGCACCACGTCGGCGGCGGTCCCGACGTGGGCGAACACGCGGAGGCCGGCGTCATGCGCCCGGCGGACGACCTCGCGGAGCACCTCAGGCGTGAGGCCGCGGCCGCTCGCCAGCCCCGTCATCCCGCTCCGGGCCTCGGCCTCGCCCGCGACATCCATGAGGTACACCTTGACCACGTCGGGCTCGTGGGAGAGGAACGCCGCCCACTTCGCATCGAGGTCGGCCAGGGTCGGCACCTCGAAGTAGGCGTCGTCCTCGGCGAGCCGGCTCTCGTGGATCTCCCGCTTCATCGCGTCGGTCAGGTCGCGGCCGACGTAGCGGAGCGCCTGCCACTCGTAGACCTGGACCGGGTGCGACCGCGGCGACGTGAACCCGCCGTGCGAGTACGCCACGTCGACCGAGCCCGGGCCGTCGAACTGGTCCATCACCTGCGCCGCCCACGAGTGCCGGTCGGTCAGGACGAGCGCGTAGAACACGCCGTCTTCGACAAACCGCTCGGCTTGGCCCGGCCCTTGGTAGGCGTCGCTGAGCATGTGCGTGTGCGCGTCTCCGAACGGCGGCACGACGAACCGCCCCGCCAGGTCCACGACGCGCTCGGCGCGGGCGGGGCGGTCCGCGAACACCCCGCCCTCGGCCCAGACTGTATCACGCGGCTCGAACCGCTCGCCGTCCCACCACTGGCCGCCGACGTACGCCGTGGGCGGGGCGGCCGGGTTCGGGCGCGGCGACTGAGCGAGGGCGGACGTGGCCGCGAGGAGGACGAGGGCGGGGAGGAGGCGCACGGGGCGGTGGGGCGGGGAGGTCGTAGGGTAGCCGGCGTCGTGCCCGGCCTCCAGCCCGCATCGACGGGCCGCACGCTCGGCCGACAAGCCGCAGGGCCGCCCGGAGAGCCCCGATGCCGCGCCGCCCTCTCGATAGCTTTCCCGCCCCGCCCCCGGACTCATCCGCCGCCCCGCCCTCCTGCTCGCCGCCGCGCTCGTCGCGGGCGCGGCCTCCGCCCAGACCGGGCCGCCCGAGGCCGCCCCGCCCGACACGACGCGGGCGCTCGGCGAGGTCGTCGTCGGGGGGACCAGCGCCGCCGGGGCCGGCGTCGAGCGCGTGCCCGTCGCCGGCGTGCTCGCGCGCGACCCGGCCGTGCTCGCCGACGTGGCGCGGCTGGTCCCCTCGGCCGTCGCGCCGACGAACTCGCGCGGCGAGACGCTCCTCTACCTCCGCGGCGCCGGCGAGCGCCAGACGGCCGTGCTCCTCGACGGCGCCCCGCTGACGGTGCCGTGGGACCGCCGCCTCAACCTGGCCCTCGTCCCGGCCGGCGTCGTCGGGAGCCTCGACGTGGTGCGCGGGCCGGCGTCGCTCGCGTGGGGACCGAACGCGGCCGGCGGCGCGCTCGACCTCGTGCCGCGCGCGCTGCCGTCGGACGGCGCGCTGACGGAGGCCGAGGCGTCCGGCGGCCTCCCCGCCCGGGGCCGCCTCGCCGCGACCGCGCTCCGGCGGCGCGGGCCGTGGAGCCTCACGGGGTCGGCCGACGCCTCGGCGTCCGCGGGCGACGCGCTCGCCGCACGGCTCCCGTTTAGCCAGGACGCGGGCGCGCTCCGCACGAACACCGACCGCCGCGCGGCGAGCGCGCTGGGCCGCGTCGTCTGGGAGCCCGCCGGCCCGCACCGGCCGACGCTCGCGGTCACGGCCCTCGCCGTCACGGCCGCGCAGGGCGTCGCGCCCGAGGGCCACCTCGACCCGGCCGCCGAGCGCGTCCGCTTTTGGCGGATCCCCTCGTGGCAGCAGGCGGCGCTCGTCGTGCGCGGACGCATCCCCGCCCGCGTCGTCGGATTGGACGCGACGGCCTGGGCGAGCGGCGCCCGCCAGACGATCGACCAGTTCGCGGGCGCGGATTACGACGCGCGCGAGGGCGGGGAGGAGAGCAGGGACCGCACGGCCGGCGGCCGCCTCGTGGCCCACGCGGTGGGCGGGGCGGGGACGGTCCGCCTCGTCGCCCACGGCCACGTCTCGACGCACGACGAGGGCGGCCCGAACGCCGAGCCCGAGCGCTTCCGCGAAGCGGGGTGGCGCCTGGGCGTCGAGGCCGAGGGCGAAATGGGGCCGGTCGCGCTCCTGGCCGGCGCCGCCCTCGACGGGTTCGACCCGCTCAAAACCGCCGGGCGGACGTCGAGCGGCGGGTTCCGATCCGTCGCGCTCGTGGTGCGCGCCGAGGCGCCGGTCGGCCTAGCGCGCGTGTGGGCCGGCGTGTCGCGGGCGGGGCGGTTCCCGACGCTCCGCGAGCTGTTCGGCGAGGCGCTCGGCCGGTTCGCCCTCAACCCCGACCTCCGCCCCGAGGCGACGTGGCAAGGCGAGGTCGGCGCCCGCGCCGAGGGCCGCCGCGTCTCGGGCCGCGCCGCCGTCTTCGTCCGCCGCACGGCCGGGACCATCGAGCAGGAGCGGCTGCCCGACGGCCGCCGCCGCCGCGTCAACCTGGGCGGCAGCCGCGCCGTCGGCGTTGAGGCCGAGGCCGCGCTCCGCCTGGGCGGGGCGGCCCGGCTCGACGCGAGCGGCACCGTCCTCCACCTCCGCGGCTGGACCGACGACGCCGACGGCCTCCGCCTCCCCGAGCGGCCGGCCGCGCTCGGCCGCCTCGCCCTGACCGTCCTCCCCGCCCGCGGGTGGACGGCCGCCGCCGAGTTCCTCGCCACCGGCCCGGCCGTCTCGCTCGCCCCGGGCGGGATGGCGGACCTGCCCGCGTCCGTGGTCCTAGGCGGCCGCGTCGGCTATCGGTGGGCCGTCGGGCGCGGCCTGCTCGGCGCCTTCGTGCGCGTCGACAACGCGGGCGACGCCGCCGTCTTCCCGCAGGCAGGCCTCCCCGCCCCCGGCCGCGAGGTGCGCGCAGGCCTCCGGTGGGTGGGGTGAGGGGAAATGGGAAATGGGAAATGGGAAATGGGAAATGGGAAATGGGAAATGGGAAATGGGAAATGGAGCGTGCGGGCGGGGTGGCGCTGAATTTGTTCCGCCCCGCCCAGGCACGGCGGAGCGGTCGAGACGACGCCGAGGCTTAGCCAGGGCAGCGGCAGTCCCCCTCCTGGCCACCGCGCAGCGTCGGCGCAGCCAAGAGGGGCTAGGGGTGGTGGACGATGCGGGCGGGGCGGTCCTGAACAGCACCGCCCCAGCCGTCGGGCCGCCCCGCCCGGACGCCGCGGCCCGACGGCGTTGCATGCAACGCCGCTACGACGGCCGCCCCGCCCGTGGTGTGGGCGGGGTGGCGCATCTCCGCTGCCCGCTGCGGTAGCTTTCCCCGTGCGCCCGTCCCCCATCCGTCGTGTCTGCGTCTACTGCGGCTCCCGCCCCGGCGCCCGCCTCGCCTACGCCGAGGCCGCCCGGTCTCTGGGGACGCTCCTCGCCGAGGCCGGCATCGGGCTCGTGACCGGCGGCGGCCGCGTCGGGCTCATGGGCGTCGTCGCCGACGCCGTGCTCGCGGCGGGCGGGGAGGCCGTCGGCGTGATCCCGCATGCACTCGCCGAGCGCGAGGTGGGCCACGACGGGCTGACCGCGCTCCACGTTGTCGCCTCGATGCACGAGCGGAAGGCGACGATGGCCGACCTCGCCGACGCCTTCGTCGCGCTCCCGGGCGGGCTGGGCACGCTCGAGGAGATCGCCGAGATGCTGACGTGGGCGCAGCTCGGGCTCCACGACAAGCCGTGCGGGCTCCTCGACGTCGAGGGCTACTACGCCCCGCTCGTCGCGTTCGTGGACCACGCCGTCGGCGAGGGGTTCGTGGGCGCCGAGCACCGCGCCGCGCTCGTCGTCGAGGCCGAGCCGGCGGCGCTCCTCGACCGGCTGCGCTCCGCCCCGCCCCGCCCGTGACGCTGCCTCGCCCGTTGGGTCCGCTCGTGACGCCGCCCCGCCCCGCCCCGCGTGCGGACACGGCGAGCCGTGTCCCTGCGAGTGCCCGCCGTGGAGCGGCCGCCTTCTCCACCCCGCTTCGGCGGGCGGGGTGGGCGCCCCCCGCGCCCCGTTCCCCTGTTCCTGCCGGCTCGCAGAGCTGGTCCTGCCCGTGCTGAGCCGCCGCGCCGCCTGGGCGCTCGCTGCCGTCGTCGCCGTGGTGCTCCTGGGCTACGTCGTGTGGCCGAACCTGGCCACGTTCCGGCTCGGCCTGGACGGCGCGCTCCTGGCCGACCTGTTCGGGCGCCCGCGCGCGGCCGGCGCGCGCGGGCTCGTCAACTCGGTCGCCGTGTCGCTGGGGACCGTCGCGGGCGGGGCGGCCGTGGGGACCGCCCTCGCGTGGGCGCTCTGGCGCTACGACCTCCCGCTCCGGCGGACGCTGGGCGCCGTCGCGGCGCTCCCGCTCGCGCTCCCGCCGCTCGTCGGCGTGCTCGCGTTCCTGTTCCTCTACGGCGAGTCGGGGATGCTCCCGCGCGGGCTCCAGGCGGCGTTCGGGCTCGACGCCGTGCCGTTTGCGTTCGGCGGCGTGGGCGCCGTGCTCGCCGTCCACGTCTACGTCTTCTACGTCTACTTCTACCTGTTCGTCGGCGCCGCGCTGGCCGACCTCGACGGGTCGCTGCTGGACGCGAGCGCGGACCTGGGCGCCGGGCCGTGGACGACGTTCCGCCGCGTCGTGCTCCCGCTGCTCCGCCCCGCCCTCGTGGGCGCGGCGCTCCTCGTGTTCATGCTGTCGATGGCGTCCTTTACCGCCCCGCTCCTGTTCGCCGAGGGCGAGCCGTTCCTGACGACCCAGATCTACCAGTACAAGACGAACGGGGCGCTCGACCGGGCGGCCGCCGTGTCCGTCGTGCTGACGGCCATCTGCCTCCTGTTCCTCGTCGGCGCCGAGCGCGGGGGGAAGGCCGTGGGCGGGGCGGCCAAGGGCGTCGGGCGCCGCCCCGCCCCGCTCCGCAGCCCGTGGGCGCGGGCGCTCGCGGGCGCCCTCGTCGGGCTCTTCCTGGTCGTCGTGCTCCTGCCCGTCGCGACGGTCGTCCTGCTCTCGTTCGTGGCCGAGGGGACGTGGACGACGCAGGTGCTCCCGGACACGTTCACGCTCGCCAACTACGCCGCGCTCGCGACCGAGGCGGACGTGTTCGCGCCGATCGTGAACTCGCTCTGGATGGCCGGCCTGGCGACGGCCGCCAACGTCGTGTTCGGCGTGGCGACGGCGCTCGTGGTCGTCAAGGGCCGCGTGCCGGGGCGGGGCGTGCTCCGCGCGCTCTCGCTCCTCCCGTTCGCCATCCCCGGCACCGTCATCGCGCTCGGCCTCGTCGTCGCCTTCGACGAGCCGACGGCGCTCGCGGGCGGGGCGGTCCTCGTGGGGACGGTCTGGCTGCTCCCGCTGGCCTATTTCGTCCGCCACATCCCGCTCGTGGTCCGCTCGGCGCAGGCGGCGCTCGAAGGGTTCGACGACCGGCTGGGCGAGGCGTCGGCCGACCTCGGCGCCGGCCCCTGGACGACGTTCCGCCGCGTGGTCCTCCCGGCGATCGGGCCGGGTGTGATCGCGGGCGCCCTCCTCACGTTCGTGACCGCGCTGGGCGAGTTCGTGGCCTCGATCATGCTCTACGTCTACGCCAACCGCCCCATCGCCGTCGAGGTGTTCTCGCAGCTCCGGGTCTACGAGTTCGGTCAGGCGGCGGCCTACAGCGTGCTCCTCATGGTGCTCGTGGGCGCGGCCGTCGTCCTCAGCCGCGCGCTGGGCGGGGCGGGCCGCGTGGGGTGAGGAAAGTGGAAAGTGGAAAGTGGAAAGTGGAAAGTGGAAAGTGGAAAGTGGAAAGTGGAAAGTGGAAAGTGGAAAGTGGGCGGGGTGGCGCTGAATTTGTTCCGCCCCGCCCGCTCCGGCCCGAGCGGGGCGGTGGAAGTGGACACCAACGCCGGCCAGGAGCGGCGGCAGTTCCCCTCCTGGACACCGCGCAGCGTCGGCGCAGCCAGGAGGGGCTAGGGGTGGTTGTCGCTACGGGCGGGGCGGTCCAGCATGGCGCCGCCCCGCCCGCTGCCGCCCCGCCCAACAACGGGCACCCGTAGGGACACGACTTGTCGTGTCCGGGGCAAGCGGAACGGCCCGGTCAGGCCCCGCCCCGCCCGCGGCGTGCCGCCGGGCCAATGCGGACACCACGCGTGGTGCCCCTACGAATCCGCCCCGCCCTCACGCGGTGCGGGCGGGGTGGCGTCCTGCCGCTGCCCGCAAGATCCACACGGCGCCCGCGCACGAGCCGGCCCGCCCCGCCCGTACCTTCCCGAACCGCTCACGACCGTCATGAAGATCACCGTTCTGGGGGCCGGGGCCATCGGGTCGGCCGTGGCCTACGACCTCGCCCGCACCGACGCCGTCACGCGCGTCCAGGTCTGCGAGGCCCGCCCCATCACGCTCCGCGCGTTCCGCACCGAGCGCGCCCACCCCAAGGTGCGGACCTACGAGGCCGACGCCCGCGACACGCAGACGCTCGAGCCCATCCTGGCCGGGAGCGCCGTCGTCGTCTCGTGCGTCGGGCCGGAGCACAGCGCGCGCCTGGCGCGGCTGTCGCTCGCGCTCGGCGCCCACTTCGTCGACCTCGCCGATCCCGACGCCCTCTGCGACGCCGAGGCCGCACTCGCCGCCGAGGCCGAGCAGCGCCAGCGGTGGGTGGTCATGGGGTGCGGGCTGGCGCCCGGGCTCGTCGGCGTCCTCGTCATGTGTGGGATCGAGGCGCTCGCCGAGGCGACGGCCGCACGCATCCGCGTCGGCGGCGTGCCCGAGGAGCGGGGCGAGCCCTACGGGCACCGCCTGGCGCACTCGGCCGAGAAGCTCCTCGACGACTACACGGCCCCCGCCCCGGTCCTCCGCGACGGGGCGCTCGAGACGCGCCCGCCGCTGACCGGCGTCGAGGCCGTCGAGGTCCGCGGGTTCGGGACGATGGAGGCGTTCTACACGAGCGCCGGCCTGCGCTCGCTGGCGACGGCGCTCGAAGGCCGGCTCGACCGGCTCGACGCCAAGATGCTCCGCTACCCGGGCCACGCCGACCGCATGCGGTTCTTGCTCGACCTCGGCCTCGCCGACAAGACGTCGCTCGACGTCCGCACGCACCTGACCTACCGCGACGTGCTGGTCCGCCGGCTCCGGCAGCGGCTGGGCGGCCCCTACCGCGACGCCGTCCTCCTCCGCGTCGAAGTCGACGGCCGCCGTGCGGACGGCGAGGCCGGAACGCTGGCGTACTCGCTCGTCGCCCGCCCCGGCGAGGAGGCTGGGCTCTCGGCCATGCAGCGGTGCACCGGCTTCCCCGCGTCCGTCGCCGCGCTCCTGCTGGCCCAGCGCGGGGTGCCGGGGGGCGGGGCGGGGGCCGCCGAGCAGGTGCTCCCGCCCGAGCCCTTCGTCGAGGGGCTGGTCCAGCGCGGGCTCCAGATCGAGGAGCAGTGGGCGCCCCGCGCGGTGGCGGAGCCGGCCTAGCCGCCCCGCCTGTCGTCCCCGCCCCGCCCGGCGCCTACGCTGCCGGCATCTCGTCGTGCTCGCGCGCGAGCGCCGCGTCCGCGCCGTCCAGGCGCCGCCGCCCCGCCCACGCGAGCGCCGAGACCAGGGCGAACCCGAGCGCGGCCAGGCCCAGCGCGAGCGGCCACGCCTCGCCGGGCGCGAGGAGCACCGACGGGTCGGGGACCCGCTCCGCCACGCCGTCCGACCCCACATGCTCGACGTACCCGACCCACGGCCAGAGCGCGCGGAGCGAGCCGGCGAGGAGCCCGACGAGGACGGCCATCGTGAGGTCGTGGTGGCGGTCGAGGAGCCAGCTCAGCCCCTTCGCCGCGAGCCCCAGCCCGACGCCGGCCCCGAGCGCGAACGTGGCGATGTAGCCCACGTCGAGCGACCGGAGCGCTTCCAGCGTCGGCCGGTAGAGTCCGAACACTTCGAGCAGGAACGCCCCGCTCACGCCCGGCAGGATCATCGCGTTGATGGACACGGCCGCCGTGCCGGCGATGCGGAGCACGCTGGGGTCGGCTGCGTCCCCGCTCCGCGGCAGCCCGACGAGGACGAAGGCGACGACGGCGGCGACCGCGGCAACCGCGAGGTGCCACGCGTGCTGCTCCTTCCGCTCGCGCCACGGGACGATGAGGGACGCGGCGACGAGCCCGAAAAAGAGCGCCCGACACTCGACCGGGTAGCGCACGAGGAGTTCGGGGATAAACAGCGAGCCGACCCCGATGGCGAGACCGATCCCCATGACGACCGGCAGCAACAGACCCCAGTCGAGCGCGCGGAACGCCTGCAGCGCCTCCCCGCCCCGCCCGCGCGCGAGCAGGAGGACGGCCGAGAACCCGTCGCCGATGGCCGAGATCAGGTCCTTGTAGATCCCGACGATGAGCGCCATCGTGCCCCCGCTCACGCCGGGGATGATGTCGGCGCTCCCCATGAGGAGGCCCTGCGCGAGGTGCTTGATCAGAGGCATGGGAGGAGGTACAGGGTACTCGGTACGGGGTACGCGGGGGCGGGGCGGCGTACCCGGTACCTCGTACCCGTACCCGCCCGGAGAGCGGCCTACCCCTCCCCGCTCACGAGGGGGACGAACACGACGCCGTCGAACGTCTCGTCGCGCGTCTCGTCCGGGCCGACGCGCGTGATCCGGTGCAGGACCTGGTGGTCGGGCGGCCCGACGGGGATGACGAGGCGGGCGTCGGGGCGGGGCGGGGCGGGGTCGCGGAGCTGGGCGACGAGGTCGGGCGGGACGGCGGGGCCGCCGGCCGTGACCACGATGGCGTCGAACGGGGCGTAGGCCGGCCACCCGCGCGTGCCGTCGCCGGTTCGCGTCCGCACGCGGATGCCGAGGCGGCCGAGCGTCTGGTCGGTCCGCGACAGGATGGGCGCGTGGCGCTCGACCGAGAACACGCGGGCGCCGAGCGCGGCGAGGACGGCGGCCTGGTAGCCGCTGCCCGTGCCCACCTCGAGCACGCGGTCGCCCTCGCGGACCGCCAGGAGCTCGGTCATGCGGGCGACCGTGAACGGCTGCGAGATCGTCTGCCCGAGCCCGATGGGGAGCGCCACATCGTCGTAGGCCTGCGTCAGCAGCGACGAGTCGGGGATGAACAGGTGGCGCGGGACGCTGCCCACGGCGGCGAGCACGCGCTCGTCGGCGATGCCCTTGGCGCGGAGGGCGGCCACGAGGTCGGCGCGGCGGCGGGCGGCGACGCGGTCGGTGAGCGGCATCAGGGGGCGGGCGGGGCGGGCTCGTCGTCGTCGCGGCGGGCCGGCGAGAAGGCGGCGTTGAACCGGGCCTCGACCTCGTCGAGCGAGAGGTCGACGTCGAGCTTCCCGTTCTCGGCGACCGAGATCTTCCCGGTCTCCTCCGACGTCACGACGACGAAGGCGTCGGTCCGCTCCGTGAGCCCGACGGCGGCCCGGTGGCGGAGGCCGAGGTGGGGGTCGAGCGTGCGCGCGTCGGAGACGGGCAGGATGCACCGGGCCGCCTCGATCTTCTGGCCCTGCACGATGACGGCGCCGTCGTGGAGCGGCGAGTTGGGGAAGAAGATGGACGTGAGCAGGTCGCGCTCGACCTCGGCATGGATTTGGGTCCCGCTCTCGACGTAGTTCCGCAGGCCGGACGAGCGCGCGAACGCGATGAGCGAGCCTACGCGGTCCCGGCTCATCTCGCGGAGCGCGCCGACGACCTCGTCGGTGATCTTCTGGCGCGGCGGCTGCGTGACCAGCCGGCGCACGAGCGGGTTGCGCCCGAGCAGGAACAGGGCCTGCCGGATCTCGGGCGCGAACAGGATGAGGACCGCGAGCACGAACACGTCGCCGACGGCCCCGAACAGCGTGTTCAGCGTCGTCAGCCCGATCGCGCGGACGACCTCGCTGAGCGCGTAGATGCCCAGCAGCGCCACGGCCACCTGGACCGCGATCGTGCCGCGGATGAGCCGGTACCCCTGGTACACCAGGACGGCTGTGAGCGCGATGTCGAGGAGGTCGAGCCACCCGACCGGGACGAACCCGATCCGGAACACCTCCAGAAAGAGGAGGGCCGAGGGCGGGGCGGGTACCAGACTCACCGGCCGCCCTCGGCTCCCGCCCCGCCCGCGTCCGCCCCCCCCGCGTCCGCCCCGCCCGCGTCCGCCCCGCCCGCGTCGAGGGCGGCCGTGAGCGTGCAGAGCGTCTCGACCGTCGCGCGGACGTCGTGGACGCGCACGATGGCTGCCCCGCGCACGACGGCCAGCGCCGCCAGCCCGAGCGACCCGTACAGCCGCTCCGAGACCGGGGCGGGGTGGCCGCCCCGCCCGCCCCGCCCGGCGCGGGCCAGAACGGCGCCGACCGTGCTCTTGCGCGAGACGCCGACGAGGACCGGCCGGCCCGCCGCCGCGAGCCGGTCGAGCCCGGCGACCAGCCGGAGGTTGTCGGCGACGGACTTCCCGAACCCGAACCCGGGGTCGACGACCACGTCGCGGACGCCGGCGGCCTCGGCGCGCGCGGCGGCCCGTTCGAGCGCCGCGGCCACGTCGGCGACCACGTCGCCGTAGGCGTCCGCCGGGGCCGCCCCGCCCGTGGCCCCGAGCGCGTGCATGACCACGAGCGGGGCGCCCCACTCGGCCGCGGCCTCGGCCGTATCCGCCCCGCCCGCCACGTCGTTGACGAGGTGGGCGCCGGCCCGGAGCGCCGCGCGCGCGACGGCCCCCTTCGTCGTGTCGACCGAGACGAGGAGGCCGGGCACCTCGCGCGCGATGGCCTCGACGACCGGCACCACGCGCGCCGTCTCCTCGTCGGCCCCGACCGGCGCCGCGCCCGGCCGCGTCGACTCGCCGCCGACGTCGACGACCGCGGCGCCCTCGTCGGCCATCTGCGCCGCACGGTCGACGGCGGCGCGGACCGTGGCGTAGCGGCCGCCGTCGGAGAACGAGTCGGGCGTCACGTTGAGGACGCCCATCACGAGCCCGGCGCCCGGCCGCGCGTCGAGCGTCCGGCCGCGGCAGTCGAGCGCTCCGCGGGCGCCGTCGCGGGGCGCGGGCCGCGGGGGCGGGGCGGGGGCAGAGCGGGCGGCGGGCATGGGCGGGGCGGGGGCCGGAAAGCTACCACCGGCGCCTCGGGCGGGGCGGGGCGGCGGACCTTCCGTCTTCATTGTTCGTACACATGAGTGGCCCCGGTGGTAGACTCCCCCTCGCCCGGCACTGCTCCCAGCGCGGTCCCCCGACCGCTGCGCCACCGCCCGACCCGCCGCCTCCCCGCCCGACCCGCCGCCTCCCCGCCCGACCCGCCGCCTCCCCGCCCCGCCATGTACGTCCCCCGCAGCCAGCAGATGCTGGACCAGTACCTCCAGGAGATCGGGACCATCGACCTCCTGACGGCCGACGACGAGGTGCGCCTGGCCCAGCGGATCAAAGAGGGCGACGAGGAGGCGCTGCACCAGATGGTTCGGGCCAACCTCCGGTTCGTGGTCTCGGTCGCCAAAAAGTACCAGGGCCAGGGGCTCTCGCTCTCGGACCTTATCAACGAGGGGAACTACGGGCTCATCAAGGCGGCCACGCGGTTCGACGAGACGCGCGGGTTCAAGTTTATCTCGTACGCCGTCTGGTGGATCCGGCAGGCCATCCTCCAGGCGCTCGCCGAGCAGGCCCGGGTGGTCCGGCTCCCGCTCAACCGGATCGGGACGATCTCGAAGATCCGCAAGGCGTCGGCGCGGCTGACGCAGACGTTCAACCGGGCGCCCAACGTCGAGGAGCTGGCCGCCGAGCTCGACCTCAAGCCCCAGAAGGTCCGCGACGCGCTCCGCCACCAGGTCCGCCACCTCTCGATGGACGCCCCGCTCGGCGACGACGACGACAACAACCTGCTCGACGTGCTGGCGGACCTCGAGGACCGCCCGCCCGACGAGCACCTGCTCGACGAGAGCGTCCGGGCCGACGTCGAGCGGGCGCTCGCGACGCTGCCCCCGCGCGAGGCCGAGATCACGCGGCTCTACTTCGGGGTCGGCCGCGAGAGCCCGATGACGCTCGAAGAGATCGGGAACGAGTTCGATCTGACCCGCGAGCGCGTGCGCCAGATCAAGGAGAAGGCGCTCCGCAAGCTCCGCCAAAAGTCCCGCCGCGATGACCTCGCCGACCACGCCGGGTAGGCCGCCCCGCCCCGCCCACGGGGGCGGCCAACGGGGGCGGCCAACGGGGGCGGCCAACGGGGCGGGGCGGGAGCCGCGCTGCGCGCCGTGGGCGGGGTGGGGCAACGATTTGGGGCGGGGCGGCGTTATAGGGAGGCACCTCCTGCACCACCCCGCCTATGCGCACCCTCGCCCTTTCCGTTCTAGCCGCGTCGGCCCTCGTCGCGCTCGCCGCCCCGCCCGCCGCCGCGCAAGACGCGCTCGGCCTCGACACCGAGGCGATGGACCCCGAGGTCCGTCCGCAGGACGACCTGTTCCGGGCCGTCAACGGCCGCTGGCTCTCGACGACCGACATCCCCGCCGACAAGAGCCGGTACGGCTCGTTCGACATGCTCCGCGAGGAGGCTGAGGACAACGTGCGCGCCATCATCGAGGACGCCGCCTCGGGCCGCGAGGTGGACCCCGACGCCCGCAAAATCGGCGACTTCTACGCCGCCTACATGGACTCGGCGCGCGTCGAGGCGCTCGGGCTCGCCCCGCTCCAGCCGGACCTCGACCGGATCGAGGCGGTGAACTCGGCCGAGGACCTCGCGCGCTACTTCGCCCAGAACCGGACGGGCTTTGGGCCGTCGCCGGTCGCGGGCTACGTGAGCGTCGACGACCGGGACTCGGACCGCCACGTCTTTTTCCTGACGCAGTCCGGGCTTGGGCTCCCCGACAAGAGCTACTACCTCGAAGACCGCTTCGCCGACGCCCGGGACGCCTACGTCGACTACCTCGCGCGGCTCTACGAGCTGGCGGGGTGGCCGGACGGCGCCGAGGCGGCTCAGACGGTCCTCGACCTGGAGACAGAGTTGGCCGAGCGCCAGTGGACGCGCGTCGAGAACCGGGACCCCGAGGCCCGCTACAACCCGATGTCCGTCGCGGACCTCGGGGCGGCCTACCCGAACGTCCACTTCGACGCCATGCTGGACGAGATGGACGTCGCGGACCAGATCGACTCGCTCGTCGTCCGCCAGCCGTCGTACCTCGCCGGGCTGGACAGCCTGATGGCCGAGGTGCCGCTGGAGGACTGGACGACGTACGCCCGCGCGCGGGCGCTCTCCGAGGCCGCCGGCCTGCTCCCGGCCGCCTACGGCGAGGCGAACTTCAACTTCTACGGCCGCGCGCTGAGCGGGGCGGAGGAGGACCGCCCGCGCTGGAAAAAGGCCGTCGGCGCCACGAGCGGCGCGCTCGGCGAGGCCGTCGGGCGGATCTACGTCGACCGCCACTACCCGCAGGAGGCGGCCGACCGGATGGAGGCGCTCATCCTGAACCTCCAGGAAGCCTTCCGCCAGTCGATCAACCAGAACCCCTGGATGACGGACGCGACGAAGGCCGAGGCGCTCCAGAAGCTCGACAACTACACGTTCAAGATCGGCTACCCCGACGTGTGGGAAGACTACACGGCCCTCGAGGTCTCGCCGACCGACCTCGTGGGCAACGCCCGCGCGGCGGCCGAGTGGGCGTACGAGGACAACCTGGGCAAGCTGGGCGAGCCCGTGGACCGGACCGAGTGGGGCATGACGCCGCAGACGGTCAACGCGTACTACAACCCGGCCTTCAACGAGATCGTTTTCCCGGCCGCCATCCTCCAGCCCCCGTTCTTCAACATCGAGGCCGACGACGCGGTCAACTACGGCGGCATTGGCGCCGTCATCGGCCACGAGTTCTCGCACGGGTTCGACGACCAGGGCAGCCAGTACGACGCCGAGGGCAACCTCCGCAACTGGTGGTCCGACGCCGACCGCGCCGAGTTTGAGGAGCGGGCGGACCAGATCGTGGCGCAGTACGACGCCTACGCCCCGTTCGACGACGCCAACGTGCAGGGCTCGCTCACGCTGGGCGAGAACATCGCCGACCTCGCCGGCCTCACGATGGCCTACCGCGCCTACCAGATCTCGCTCGACGAGGACGGCGACGGGGTCGTATCGCCCAGCGAGGAGGCCCCCGTCATCGACGGCTACACCGGCGACCAGCGGTTCTTCATGGGCTGGGCGCAGGTGTGGCGCATCCTCCACCGCGAGCCGTACCTCCGCCAGCTCCTCCAGGTCGACAGCCACAGCCCGGGCGAGTACCGCGCCAACGGCCCGCTCGGCAACGTGCCCGCGTTCTACGACGCGTTCGACGTCGAGCCCGGCGACGCGCTCTACGTGGCGCCCGAGGACCGGATCGTGCTCTGGTAGCCGCCCTGGCCACCCCGCCCTCGCTCGACCGCCCCGCCCGCGTTTGTGGGCGGGGCGGTGTCGTTTTGGGGTACGAGGTACAG
>NZ_JAVRHT010000028.1:0-49038 GCF_031846415.1 Rubrivirga litoralis
ACCGCCCCGCCCGCTCCACCCCGCGTCCGGCGTGGCGGCCGGGACCCGACGAGGACTCGGTGAACGGGGCGGGGCGGCGCCGAGCTCGGCCGCCGCGCCCGGTAGCTTCCGTCCATGCCCGAGACGCCCGCCCCGCCCGTGTCCGCCCGCGTGCTCGCCGTCGAGCGCCTGCTCCGCGTCGAGGCCGACGGCGCGTTCGTGGCCCGCCTCGGCGCCGCCCGCCGCGGGGCGGGGCGGGTCGACGCCGAGACGGCGCGGGCGGCGTCGGACTACGTGGCCGGCGTCACGCGGCAGAAGCGGTGGCTCGACTTCCTGCTCGGGCACTACGTGCGGGGCGGGCTGGGCGCGCTCGACCTCGAGTTGCTCCAGACGCTCCGCGTGGGCGCCTACGACCTCGTCGTCCGGGGGACCGCCCCGCACGCGGCCGTTAATGAGGCGGTCGAGACGGCGCGGGCGCTCCTCCACCGCGGGGCCGGCGGGCTCGCCAACGCCGTGCTCCGCGCGCTCGCGCGGGCGCTCCGCGATGGGGCGCTCCCCGAGCCGTCCACGGGCGACCTCGCCGACGACCTCGCCGTCCGCCACTCGCACCCGACGTGGATGGTCCGCCGGTGGCTCGCGGCGTGGGGCGAGGAGGCGACTGCTCGGTTTCTGGCCTCGAACAACGAGCCGCCCCGCTTCGCGCTCCGCGCCACGGGTCGGGCGCAACCCGATGGGCCGCAACCCGATGGCCCGGGCGGGGTGGACGCGCTCGCGGAGCGCCTGACCAGCCTGGGCGCCGAGCCCGAACGGTCGCGGTGGCTCGACGACTTCGTAACGGTCGGGCGCCTGCAACCCGTCCTGCGGGCGGGCCTCTTGGCTGAGGGCGCGTGCGCGGTCCAGGACGAGGCGGCCGGGCTGGTCGTCCGCGTACTGGACCCGCAGCCGGGCGAGGCCGTCCTCGACGGGGCCGCGGCGCCGGGCGGCAAGGCGGTCTACGCGGCGCAGCGGATGGCCGCGGGCGGAGCGATCCCGGGCGGGGCGGGGCGGCTCGTGGCGCTCGACGTGAGCGAGGCGAAGACGGCGCTCGTTGCCGAGGCCGCGCGCGCGCAGGGCGTGGCCGACCTTGTCGAGACGGTCACAGCCGACCTAACGACGTGGACGCCGCCCCGCCCGTTCGACCGCGTGCTCCTCGACGCGCCGTGCTCCGGCACCGGCGTGCTCGCCAAGCGGGCCGACCTCCGGTGGAACCGCTCGCCCGAGGACCTCAGGGAGCTGGCCGCGCTTCAGGACCGCCTGCTCGACGCCGCCGCGCGCGCCGTCCGCCCCGGCGGGCTCCTCGTCTACTCGACGTGCTCGGTCGAGGCCGAGGAGAACGACGACCGCGTCGGCGCCTTCCTCGCGCGTCACGCCGACTTCTCGCTGGAGCCCGTGGGCGCCCTCGTGCCCGAGCCCATACGCGACGGCGACGTGTACCGGGCGCTCCCGCACGTCCACGGGACGGACGGGGCGTTCGCGGCGCGCCTCCGCCGGGCGGGGTAGGGGCGGGCGCGTCCTATCCTGAACCGCCCCGCCCCCTTCGGGCGGGTACGGGGTACGGGGTACGGCCCGGTTTGGCCTCGGCGCGCGGGTACCTCGTACCGAGTACCCTGTACCTCCCTGCGTCCCGCCCCGGGTCGTCCGCCCCGCCCGCGCCATGAGCCCGCAGCTCCAGTCCTACGTCGACGCGTTCTCCGAGTCCCGCCGGCGCCTCCACGCGCTCGCGGGCGGGGTGGGCGACGACGCGTTCAACCGGAAGCCGTCGGCCAAAGCTTGGTCGGCGGGCGAGTGCGTGGTCCACCTCAACCGGACGGCCGCGGCGTACCTGCCGGCGCTGGAGGCGGCACTCGGGGCGGGGGCGCCGCGCGGCGAGGGGCCGTTCCGGTGGGGCTGGGTGGCGCGGCGGTTCGTCGAGGCCGTCCGCCCGGGAAGCCGGCCGGTCCCGACGTTCGGGGGCATGCGGCCGCCCCGCCCGGCGGGCCTCCGCTCGGACGTGGACCGCGCGCGCGCCGTCGCCCAGTTCGACGCCGACGCCGCCCGCTGGCTCGCCCTCTGCGAGCGGGCCGACGGTGTAGACCTGGGGCGAGTCCGCGTGCGGTCGCCGTTCGTCCCCCTCCTGAAGCTGCCGGCCGGGGCATTTCTGGAGGCGATGGGGCTCCACGCGCTCCGCCACGTCGGGCAGGCCGAGCGGGCGGTCGAACGCCCTCCCAGCGTCGGGGGCGGGGCGGACTCGTAGGGACGCCCCGTGCGGTGTCCGCATTCGCCTGGAGGCGCACCACGCCACGGGCGGGGCGGCCACGGGCGGGGCGGCGCCGTTCAGGACCGCCCCGCCCGTTGGATCCGCCCGCCCCGGACGCGGCGAGCCGTCCAGGCCCCGCCCGCGCGTCAGGGGCGGGGCGGCGGCGCTCCGGCAGGGCGACGGCACGCGCCTTGCGATGGACCCGGGCGTGCCCGACCTTGCGGGCTCGCCACCCCGCCCGCCTCTGCGCCTCGGTACGTTCTCGCCCTCTGGGTTCCCCCCGCCCCGCCCGTGATGCCGACGCGCCTCTGGCTCGCCCTGCTCCTGTTCGCCGCGCCCGCGGCGGCCCAAGACGTCGAGCCGGCCGCGCCCGACGAGCCCGGCGTCCGGTACGGGGCCGAGTTCCTGGCGACGGGCGTCGGCGCGCGCGCGCTGGGCATGGGCGGGGCGGTCGTGGCGCATGTGGGCGACGTGACGGCCGGCTACTGGAACCCGGCCGGGCTCGACGGGCTCCGCCAGACGGAGGGGGCCTACATGCACGCCGAGCGGTTCGACGGCGCCGTCTCGTTCGATTACGCGGCCGTCGCCGTCCCGCTCTCCGACCGCTCGACCGTCGCCGTGACGCTCGTGCGCTCGGCCGTCGACGACATCGCCAACACGCTCGACGCGCTCGACCCGGCAACCGGCCTCCCGCGCCCGGACGCCGCCGACTACATCACGTACTTCTCGGCGGCAGACCACGCGCTCTTCCTGTCGTACGCCCGCCGCGTCTCCGATGTCCTCTCGGTCGGTGCCTCGGCCAAGGTGGTCCAGCGGGGGATCGGGGACTTTGCTAGCGCCTGGGGCTACTCGCTCGATGTCGGCGCGCAGCTGAAATTGGGCGGGGTGGCGCTTGGGATCGCGGTCCAGGACGCGACGACGATGAACCAGGTGTGGTCGATCGACGAGGCCCTGTTCGAGCAGCTCGAAGGCGACGAGCGGCCGCTCGGGCTCGACACCCGCGTCCGCCCGGTCCTCCGCCTCGGGGCCGCCTCGTCGCGCGCGCTGGGCGCCGACGTCGCGCTCACGCTCGCGGCCGACCTCGACGTGGCCTTCGACGGCTTCGCCGCCAACGCGCTCAACACGGGCGACGTGTCGTACCACCCGCGCGTGGGCGGGGAGGTCGTCTACCGCGACGTGCTCGCCTTCCGCGCCGGGCTCTCGGACCTGACGACGAACGAAGACTACGGGACGCAGGTGACGCCGTCGGTCGGCGCCGGCGTGCGCCTCGGCGCGCTCTCGGTCGACTACGGGTTCGGCGACTTCGGCGGCCTCACCGGCGAGCTCGGCCAGTCGCACCGTGTGTCCGTCGCCTACCGCTTCGGCGAGCCCCGCGGGCGGTAGACCACCCCGCCCCGCCCGGCTCACGTGCGAGCCGCCGGGCGGGGTGGGGACGGGCGGGGCGGCGTCCGGCGTTATCCTCCGTCTCCCCCCACCGCCCTCTGGGTCCGCCCGTGTCCCGCGACGACCGCGAAGGGATCGCCCTCAGCCTGGGCGTCCACGCCGTGCTCCTGGTGTTCCTCGTGCTCGTGGCGGCGACGCCGTCCGAGACGCTGGACGAGGACTACCCGCCCCAGCTGACCGAGATCGAGTTCGGCGTGGCGCCGACGCTCCCGGTCGTCGAGGGGCCGCCGCAGTCGGCGCCGAGCGCAGCGCCGAGCGAGGCCGCCGAGCAGCCCGAGCCCGAGCGCCCCGCCCCGCCCGCCGCCACGCCCGCGCGCGTCCCCCGGCGGACGCCGACGCCGCCGCGCGACAACCCGCTGCCGCGGCCGGCCCCGACGCCCGAGGCCCGCCCCGCCCCGCCCAACCCGCCGTCCAGCGCCACGCGCCCGGAACCGCGCCCGACGGCCCCGACGAACACGCGCCCCACGCGCGGCGGCGGCCGCTCCGAGGGCGACGCCTCGACGGCCGGCACCGACGACGGCACGCAGCGCGGCTCCGGCGGCGACGCCGCGACCGAGGTCGGGTTCAACCGCGGCAACCGCGCCGACACCTGCCCCACGCCGCCGTTCGACGGCATCGTCGGCGAGGTCCGCTACCGGGTCACGTACTCGCCGAGCGGGAGCTACGTGGCCAACCAGCCGCTCCCGCCCCGCAACTCGGACCTCGACCGGCTGGTCCAGGGCGTCATCAACCGCTGCCGCGCCGAGCCGCTCCCGGCCG
The DNA here is from genome assembly GCF_031846415.1 of Rubrivirga litoralis. Classification (NCBI taxonomy): domain Bacteria; kingdom Pseudomonadati; phylum Rhodothermota; class Rhodothermia; order Rhodothermales; family Rubricoccaceae; genus Rubrivirga; species Rubrivirga litoralis. The sequence continues at coordinate 4,457 of NZ_JAVRHT010000028.1, forward strand.
GTGTGCCGCAGGTGAACCAGAGCAACACGGTCACCTTCCGCTTCCGCGCGAACTGAGCGGGCGGGGCGGGGAGGAGAAGAGGCCGCGCGCCCTCGTGGCGCGGGCGGGGCGGTGGGCTCGCCTGCACCACCCCGCCCCAGACGTGCGGCGATCTCGGGGAACGGCGAGCCGTCCGCGGCGGCGCGCAGACGGATCTGCGGGCGGGGCGGCTGCGCTCCTCTCTTCTTCTCCTCCCCGCCTCTTCTCACCCCAGGCGCCGCGCCGCCGTCTGCACCTCGTCCGCGACGGCGTCCGCGAGGGCCTGGGCGGCGAGGCGGACCGGGCCGCGCCCCCGCGAGAACGCGTCGGCGACGGCGTAGAGCATCGTGGGCGTCACGCGCGGCGTCGACGTTGCGAGGTAGACGGGCTCCCAGGCGCCGGGGCGGAACTTGGCCTTGAAGTGTTCGAGGCCTCCGAAGTTGTAGAACCGCTGGGCGTGTGCACGCATCCACGCCAGGCCGGCCCGGATGAGGCGGGGCGGGGCGGGGTCCGAGAGCGGGGCGTGCGTCGAGAGCGGGACCAGCCCGAGCGTCACGAACGCGGCGCCCTCCTCGGCCGCGAGCCGGAACGCCCGGTCGATGAGGAGCGCGGCCGTCCCGTTCGGCGCGCGGTCGCCCTGGATCACCCACTCGACGAACCGGCCGTCGCGGGCTGGCACCGGCGCGAGCAGCAGGTAGCCGACGACGTCGCCGCCCCGCTCGGCCGCCAGCACGCGCCGCGCGCCGAGGTGGCCCAGCACGAGCGGGTCGGTCATGAACCCGAGGGCGGGCAGGCCGCGCCGGGCCAGCCATTCGTCCAGGACCGCCTGGAGCGGGGCGGGGCCGCCGTCCCACAGGGCGGCCTCGACGCCCTTGTTCCGCGCCCGGTTGACCTGGGCGCGGACCGAGCGCGTGGCGTCGTAGGTGGCCGCCCACTCTGCCGGGTCCCACACGGGCTCGGCCCCGACGACGAGCGATCCGTGCGGACCGGACGCGCCGAGCGCGTCGAGGAACGGTCGCCCCACGCCGAACCAGCACACGTCCGCCCCGCCCCGCTCGGCGTCGGCCTCGAACGCAGCGGCGACTTCCGCCACGTCGCCCGGCGGGCACACGGGCTCGCCGGCGGCCACCCACGTCGCCCCGCCCCAGGGCGCTCGCCGCGCGCGGACGTAGGCCACGAGCGCGTCGTCCTGCCGCCACCGGGCGAGGCCCGGGTTCAGGACCTGCTCGACGGACGGGCTCCGCCCGTAGCGGTCGACGAGGGCGCGGTCGGAGGTCACGGGGATGGGGGATGGGGGATGGGGGATGGGGGATGGGGGATGGGGGATGGGGGATGGGGGATGGGGGATGGGGGATGGGGCGGGCGCCGCGAAATGTTCCGGCCGCCCCGCCCGCGGGTGGGTGCCGTGGGGCGGGGCGGCCACGTCAGGCACAAACGCCGGCCGAGGGCGGCGGCAGTCCCCCTCCTGGTCAGGAGGGGATAGGGGTGGTTGTGACGCGGGCGGGGCGGTCGCCCAGCGCCACCCCGCCCGCGCGCCACCCCGCCCGATGCCGCCCCGCCCGTGGGCGGCGGCCCAACGGCGTTGCATGCAACGCCGCTACGAGATGTCGCCCCGCCCGGTGGCGCCGCCCCGCCCCGCCCGGCATCTTCCCGTACCCCGTACCCCGTACCCCGTACCCTACAGCCGGACCGCCAGCTCGGCGCGGACGAACGCCTCGTCGGGCGCGCGGTCCCACCGCTGGAGGTCGCCGAAGAGGCGGATCTCGACGTCGTTCAGGGGCTCGACCACCAGTTGCCCCTGGAGGCCCCAGCCCTCGAAGCGGTCGCCCGAGAGGAACGCCTTGAGGCCGTCGGGCGGAGCGGTGCCCACCTCGACGTCGCCGCCCACGTTCACGAACGCGCCAGTCTCATCGGTGTAGTTCTCGCCGCGGCGGCGGTAGCGGGCGACGGCCCGGGCGCGCACGCGGGCCGGCAGCCACGCCTGGACGCCCGCCAGCCACTGGTCAGCGTTCGGGCCGATAGGGTGGCCCAGGCCGAAGGCGTTGTGCGTGTACGCGTTGTAGAAAAACCCGTCCTCCTGGAAGCGGTGCGTGTAGGTGTGCGGCTCGACGCGGGTGTACTCCCCGAACGCGGTCCACCCCGAGACCGGGAGCGTGACCGACCCGCCCGCGTTCATGGCCCACTTGTTCGAGAACCGGCCGTCGCCCAGCTCGGCCGTCGCGAGGTCGTCGACGAACCACGTGCCGTAGAGCTCGACGCCGCGGGCGGGGCGGACCGTCGCTTCGAGCGCGAACAGCGAGTTGTCGCGGTCGTAGAGCGCGTGCTCGGCGGCCTTGATCGGGAAGAGCGGGTTGAGGTAGGCGATCTCGGGGCCGCGGAGCCCGTAGACCACCATCTCAGTAAAGGCCAGGTCCAGCCACCGCGTCGGCCGCACGCGGAGCCGGTGGAGCGCGAGGTAGCGCTCGGGGCTCACGATCCCGTTGTCGCCGTTCGGCCCGGCGACCTGGGCCGAGCGCGAGCTGAGCGCGGCGTGGACGGCCTGGAGGTCGAGCACGCGCGTGTGGAGGCCCAGCCGGACGAACGGGAGGTAGTCGGCGTTGGCGCTGAGCACGAGCGGGGCGTCGGCCGAGGCCCCGACGCGCAGCCGCTCGTGGGCGATCTCGGCCGAGAACGGGCCGGTCCGCACGCGGAGCGAGGCCGACGTCTGGTCGAACGGGCCGGCCACGTTGTCGGGGTCGCGCGAGACGTAGTAGAGCGGGGCGAGCGCGGGGTCGCTCCGCAGCACGGCCGCGTCGCCCGACGTCTGGGTGCCGGCCAGCGTGCTCGAGTACAGCCCGAGCCAGCCCCGCCACCCGCCGGCCACCGTGAGGCGGACGGCCCGGGCGAACCCGCCCGCACTCCGGTCCTCGCCGCCGACGCCGCGCGCCGCGCGGACCTGCGCGGCCCCCTCGCCGACCACGACGGCGCGCCAGTCGTCCGAGCGGTGGTAGAACAAGGTCCGCTCGGCGTCCGCGTCGAGCACGCCGGCGCGGCCGTTGCCGAGGTAGCTGTGGACGCGGTCGAGCGGCTCGAAAAACTCGCGGCGGAACTCGCCCAGCCAGAACCGCTCGGCGGCCCCGAGCCGCCCCGCCCCATCCGCTCCGCCCCGCCCCGCCCACGCGTCGGGCGGCAGCCGCGCGAGGCTGTCGCGCACGGTGAGGCTGTCGAGGTGCGCGCGGACCGTCCGCCGCCCGGTCGGGAGGATCTCGGCGTCGAACTCGGGGAGCCGCCCCGCCACGCGCTGGTCGGCGAGGAAGGCGTAGACCGGGTGCTCGGCGGGGACGACCTCGGCCTGGGCGCGGGCGGGCGGGGCGGCGGCGAGGGCCGCCAGGCCGGCGACGAGGGCCAGGAGGGCGGGGCGGGGCATGGGCGGCCCAAGCTACGGGTGGCTCCGGCGTGCCTTGCGCCCCCTGGGGCGGGGTCCTACTTTTGACCCCCCGCTCGACCCGCACCGACTGAGACCGTTCCGCTACGCGCCCTCTCCCGACGCGCTTCTGTGTCTCGTCGAGTCGAACTGCTCGCCCTCCTCCTGGGGGACACCCTCGCTACCGCGCTCGCCGCCGCCGTGGTGCTGCGCGGGCCGGCGGCGTGGGACTGGGTCCCGGAGCCCGGCGGGTCGGCTGCGCTCGGCGTCGCGCTCCTCGTGGCGGGGTGGCTCGTCCTGTTCTCGTTCTCGGGGCTCTACGGCGAGCGCTACGCCGGCGGTCGGCTCGACGAGCTCGTCGCGCTCCTGAAGGTGGTCGTGTTCGGGACGCTCGTGCTCCTGTTCGGGTACGCCCTCGACCGCGTCGCGCCCGACGCGCTGCGGCAGGCGATGGCCGTCTACGGCGGGGCGGTGTTCGCGCTCGTCGGCGCCGAGCGGCTCGCGATTCGGGGCCTCCAACGCGCGCTGGTCGTCCGTGGCTACGGCCGCCACCGGGCCGTCGTGGTCGGGTGGTCGGACCGGGTGGAGACGCTCTACCACGACCTCGCGAGTTACCCGGCGGCCGGCATCGAGGTCGTCGGCGCCATCCGCCTCAAGCCTGCGGTGACGGAGCCGGCCTTCGCCGGCGACGTCCCGAGGCCCGCGGGCGACGACGGGGGCGGGGTGGTCGAGAGGCCGTCCCCGGGCGGCGACGTGCTCCCGGCCGGGGCCGTCGAAGTCACGGCCGCCGGCGCCCCCGAGGCCGGCGTCGCCGAGCTCCCGCGCCTCATCGACTGCCTGGGCGTGCGCGACGTGCTCATCGCGCTGGGCAGCGACGACCATGCGACGCTCGACGCCGTGCTCCGCGTGTGCGACGGGCGCCCGGTCACGCTCAAGCTGGTCCCCGACTTCTACGCCGCGATCGGCGGCATGGCGCGGACGGAACACACGTACGGGATCCCGCTCATCGAGGTGCTCCCGGAGCCCATCCCGGTGTGGGAGCGCCGGACCAAGCGGATCGTCGACGTGGTCGCGAGCGCCGTGGCGCTCGTGGCCGGGCTCCCGCTGTGGCTGGCCCTCGGCGCGCTCGTCCGCCTGACGTCGCCGGGCGGGGCCATCTACCGCCAGGAGCGGGTCGGGCGCGACGGGCGGCCGTTCACGATGCTCAAGTTCCGCACGATGGTCGACGGCGCCGAGCGCGAGACCGGCCCGGTGTGGGCGGGGCGGGGCGACGCCCGCGTGACGCCGGTCGGCCGGTGGCTCCGGCGGTTCCGGCTGGACGAGGCGCCCCAGCTGTGGAACGTGCTCGTGGGGCAGATGAGCCTCGTCGGTCCGCGCCCGGAGCGGCCGTACTTCGTGCGCCAGCTGGCCGAGCAGGTCCCGCTCTACAGCCGCCGCCACCGCGTCCACCCCGGGCTGACCGGCCTCGCGCAGGTCAAGTGGCGCCGCGACGCCGACATCGAGGACGTCCGCCAGAAGCTGAAGTACGACCTGTTCTACATCGAGAACATGAGCCTCCAGATGGACGCGACGATCCTGTTCCAGACCGTGCGGACGGCGCTCCTGGGGCGCGGGCACTGACCGCCCCGCCCACGGGTGGGGCGAGGAGGTCGGAGCGGCTTGCGATCTCTGGAGCTTTGGGGAGCCGCTTTCTCCACCCCGCCCGTTGCGAGACGCGCCTGAGGCGGGGTGGAGCCCGGCCTAGGTCTAGCGACGGCCTCCCGGCTCGGAGCTCCTGGTCCGGTACGCGGGGCACGGCACGCGCGGTGCCTGGAGCGGAACGGACTTCTGGTACTCACCCGTCGCCGACGCATCGGTATACGCGATGAGCCGGCCGACGAGACCGCCCCGCTCAGGCCGAGCCACGACGTAGACGCCGCCGAAGGCGAACCGAGCAGGACCGAGCGCGATGAGGAGCGAGTCGCCGGCCTCCGTCGGACGCCACGCCTGAAACGGGTCGTCGTCGCGGGGCCAGTCGCGTACGTCCGTGCGGCCGTATGCAGCACGGTACGGCGACGGCACGGACTGCCCCGTCGAGTCCCGACCGGCGACGGGGATGGCCGTCAGTTCCACCGCTCCAGGCGTCCCGCGGAACCACGAGGGGTAGCCCGCCGCCTCCGGAGCGTCGAGCCGGTAGCATCCGACGAGGCTGCTAGGCCGGTCCACGTGGGGAGCGGGGCGGAGGGCCGCGCACCCGCCGACGAGCAGCGCGACGAGGCCCAGCAGGGCGGAGTGGCGGGGTGGGAGCATCAGCCTCGGACGCGTCTCAAGTCCTGAGGCGCGCGCCTCGCCCGGGCCGCCACCCCGCCCCCGGCGGCCGCCCCGCCCCCGGCCGTCCGCCCCGCCCGGTACCAGCGCGCAAAGAGGGCCACGAGCAGGAGCCCCTCCGCCAGGTCGCCGCCGTAGTACATGACCTGCGCCGCCGCTTGCACCTCCGCCGCGCCCGCCACGCCGCACGGCCACCCGTACCCGTACATCAGCTTGCCCAGGACGGCGTGCGCCGCGATCGCCAGCGTCAGCACGCCGAGCCGGGTCGCGAGCGGGGCGGGGTGGGGCGCCGGGTCCGGCCCGGCGAGGACGGCCCACGTAAACAGCACGCCGGCCGCCAGAACGTGCAGGTGGACCAACGCGTGGAGCGCCGGCGCGTGCAGCGTGGCCGCGTAGAGCGGGGTGAGGTACAGCACGGCCATCCCGCCCACGTTCAGGACCGCCGCCGTCGCCGGGTGCGACACGACGCGCACCACCCTGCCCCTCAAAAATCGCGTCACGCGGCGGGCGGCCGGGACGGGCAGCGTGCGCAGCGCGAGCGCCACCGGCGCGCCGAGCACGAGCCCGAGCGGGGCGAGCATCCCGACCAAGACGTGCTGGACCATGTGGCCTCTCAAGTCGCCGTGCGCCCACGCCGCCAGGGGCGGGGCGGCGGCGAGGGCCAGGAGCGCCACCCCGCCCGCGAACGCCGCCGTCCGCCCGCCGGCCCAGCGCCGCCCCGCCCGTCGCTGCGCGCGCGCGGCGGCGAGGTAGGCCATGAGCACGGCCGCGAGCGCTAGGAGCGGGGCGGGAGAAGGCGCGTGGTCCACGGCTACGCCGGCCTGGCTCGCCGCGCGCGGACCGCGAGCGCCGCGCCCACGGCCAGGAGCGCGAGCCCGACCGCGTTCCACGCCACGTCGTACGGCAGGAGCTCGACGCCGTAGCGGACCTGGTGGATGCGGAGCACCTTGTGGTCCACGATCCCGTCGAAGAGCTGGAATCCGCCGGCGCCGAGGAAGCCGCCGGCCCACGCCCACCGCCCCGCCCACGCCCCGCGGCGGAGGAGGTCGGCGGCGAGGAACGCGCCCGACACGAGAGCCACGAGCTCGAAGGCGTGGAGCAGCCCGTCCGAGATGATCCCGACGGCCGGCGTGGAGAGGTCGAAAAAGTGGTGCCAGCGGAGGAGCTGGTGGAACACGACCTCGTCGACGGCCGCCATCAGCCCGACGCCGAGCAGGGCCGCCACGCCGAGCGACCGGCGGGCGTCGGGGCGGGGCGGAGCCGCGGGGCGGGGAGCGTCGGGCATGGGCGGGGCGGGGAAGAGGGGCCAACCCTGTTCTGCCCGCCGAGGTCCGGGCGGGGCAGCATCTCCCCGCAGGCTAAGGCGAGGAGCTCGGGGAGGGAATGGCCTCAGTTCGGGTGAGGCGGCTCGTACGCGGCTCCCTGGAGGAATCCGGTCGAGTTCCTGGCGACTACGCTTGCGCGGTGACGCTCATTCGTGACGTTCGCTCCCACACATTTGTCACGCTCGAAACCCCGCCCCGCTCCGTAAACTGGCACGCGGACCCCGCTGGGTAGGGCACCGTTGTGCCCCCTCGTTTCCCTCGACGCATGCCTGTTGCTTCGCCCTCCGCCGCCCTCTGGAACCGCCTCGCTTGGCAAGGACTCCTGATCGGAGCACTCACTGTCGGGGCTGGGTGCGCCACGTCCCGCCCTGCCCCGCCGCCGGCCGTCAACGCTGAGCCGGAGCTCGCCCGCGCCCGCGAGGCTATCGCCGACGCTCGGGCGGTCGGGGCTGAGGCCGAGGCCGCGGTCGAGCTCCGGGCAGCGACGACACGTCTGGACGAGGCAGAGCAGGCGCTCGCAGGTGGTGACGCTGTCGGGGCGAGCCGCTTCGCCCGCGAGGCGTTCGTCGACGGCCAACTCGCTGAGCTCACCGTGCTCGCCGCCCGCGCGCGCCGAGCGCGCGCGCTCTACGACGAAGTCCGCGCGCTCCGCGCCGAGGTCGATACCGCCCTCGCGAACTAGGGCAGAGGCCGCCCCTTGGCCCCGCTCCGCCCGCTAAGGGCGGGTCACTGCTACTCAGCCCCCGCCGACCGACCCTCGCCGCAGCCGACCCCAGATGGGGCGGGGCGGCGGCCGTAGCGCCCCCTTCGCATTTCCTTCCTTCCGCCTGTTCCTCATGCGTCGATTGACGTCTCCGGCTCTCTTCTTGGCGGCGGTGCTCGCAGTTGGTCTCGCCGGCTGTAGTTCCTCCGCCGTTGTCTACACCGCCAGCCGTGCCGAGGCTGAGGCCGCCGTGTCGGAGGCCCGCCGGGCCGTCGACCGCGCCGACCGTTCGTCCGCGCTCGCGGCTCGCTACGACCTCGGCGCCGCCGCCGCGGCGCTCGAGGCCGGGGACCTCGACGAGGCGGTGCACCAAGCATACCTCACGCGGCGACGCGTGCGCGTGGCAGCGCTCCAGGCCACGCTCGACGACGCCGAGCGCAGCGTCTCCGGCGCCGACGCCGAGGGGGGGCGCCGCCTCCTCATCACGGACGCCTTCCAAACGGCGCAGACGGACCTCCGCCCGGCCCCCCGCGAGGCGGTCGCCCGCGTGGCGTCTTACCTCCTGTCCCACCCCCATCGCGTCGTCCTCGTCGAGGGGTTCACCGACAGTACGGGCAACGAGAAGCAGAACCTCGACCTCTCGGTCCGCCGTGCCGCGGCCGTCAAGGCCCAGCTCGTCGAGGCCGGCATCGACCCCTCCCGCGTTGTGGCGGCGGGGTATGGGCAGGCATACCCCGTGGCCCCCAACGACACGGCCGAAGGCCAGCGCCAAAACCGCCGGATCGAGATCACCGTCGCCGACCGCCTCGACGCGCTCCCCACGCGCTGACGGGCTATGCCCGGGCGGGGCGGCGTCCTGACCCCGGGCCGCCCCGCTCGGACGCAGGGGGTGGGGCTTTGGCCAAACCGGCGGGGCAGAGAGCCCCCGACGCACCCGCTCGCCTCGCCGAGGAGGCCGGCGAAGAGCCCGTGCCCGGCGCCGTTCTGGTCGTAGAGGTTCTGGTCGTGAGGGCGAACGGGCTCGCGGGTCCCGTCGTCCGCCCCGCCCGTACCCCACGTGCCGGGGCGGGGCGGTCGGTAGCTTCGCCACCCCGCCCGGCCGCCCCGCCCGCATGGACACCGCCCCCCACGTCGCCGCCCCGCCCGTCTCGGACGCCGACCTCGACCTGTACCGGGCGCTCCGCCTGCCCCGCGCGGTCGAGGACAAGATGCTCCGGCTGATCCGCCAGAACCGGATCTCGAAGTGGTTCTCGGGCTACGGCCAGGAGGCGATCGCCGTCGGGTGCGCGTGGGCGCTGGACGACCGCGACTGGCTGCTCCCCATGCACCGGAACCTGGGCGTGTGGACCACGCGCGGCGTCCCGCTCCGCCCGCTCTTCTGCCAGATGATGGGGCGCGAGGGCGGGTTCACGAACGGCCGCGACCGGACCTTCCACTTTGGCACGCGCGAGCACCGGATCGTCGGGATGATCTCGCACCTGGCCGCCATGCTCCCGGTCGCCGACGGGCTGGGGCTGGCCGCGCAGTTGAGGGGCGAGGACGCCGTCGCGCTCGCGTTCACCGGCGAGGGGGCCACGCGCGAGGGCGACTTCCACGAGGCGCTGAGCCTGGCCGCCGTGTGGTCGCTGCCGGTCGTGTTCGTGGTCGAGAACAACGGGTACGGGCTCTCCACGCCGACCGCCGACGCGGTCCCCGTCGAGGATCTCGCCGACGCGGCGGCGGGCTACGGGATGCCGGGCGTGGTCGTCAATGGGAACGACATAGAATTCGTTATTGCATCAACAAAAAAAGCCGTTGAGCGCGCGCGGGCGGGGCGGGGGCCGACCCTCCTCGAAATGAAGACGTTCCGCGTCCGCGGCCACGAGGAGGCCAGCGGCACGGCCTACGTCCCCGACGACCTTATCGCTGAGTGGGAGGCGCGCGACCCCGTCGCCGCCTTCCGCGCCCGTCTCGTCGAGCGCGGCGTGGCCGAGGCTACGCTCGACGCCGTCGACCGCGAGGTCGAGGCCGAGGTCGAGGAGGTCGCCGAGTGGGCGCTACAGCAGCCGCCCGTCGAGGGCACGCCCGAGGGCGAGGCCGCCGACCTGTTCGCCCCGCCCGCGGACCGCCCCGCCCTGCCCGCCCCGCCCGCTAAAGGCCAGGGCGGGGTGGAGGAGAAGCGGTTTATCGACGCGCTCTCCGACGGCCTGCGCAACGCCTTCGACGCCGACGACGCGACGCTGCTGATGGGCCAGGACGTGGCCGGCTACGGCGGCGTGTTCAAAACGACCGCCGGGTTCCTCGACCGCTACGGGCCGGAGCGCGTCCGCAACACGCCGATCATCGAGAGCGGGGCGCTCGGGTGCGCGCTCGGCCTCGCGCTCGACGGGTTCCGCCCGGTCGTCGAGATGCAGTACGCCGACTTCGTGACGTGCGGGTTCAACCAGATCGTCAACAACCTCGCCACGACGCACTACCGCTGGGGCGCGCCGGTGCCGGTCACCGTCCGGCTCCCGTTCGGGGGCGGCATCGGGGCCGGACCGTTCCACAGCCAGAGCCCCGAGGCGTGGTTCTGCCACGTCCCCGGCCTCAAAGTGGTCGTGCCCGCCACACCCGCCGATGCCAAGGGCCTCATCCGGGCGGCGATCGCGGACCCCAACCCGGTCCTCGTCTTCGAGCACAAGAGGCTCTATCGCGCGCTCCGGGGTGACGTGCCGACGGGCGACTACGCGACGCCGCTCGGCGAAGCGCGCCTCGCGCGGGCGGGGCGGGACCTGACGGTCGTGACGTGGGGCGTCGGCGTGCAGTGGGCGCTGGACCTTGCCGAGACGCACGAGGCGGACCTCGAAGTGGTCGACCTCCGGACGCTCGTCCCCTGGGACCGCGCGGCCGTCCTGGCGTCGGTCGAGAAAACCGGCCGGCTCCTCGTGCTCCACGAGGCGACGCGGACCGGCGGGTTCGGTGCCGAGGTGGCCGCCGAAGTCGCCGAGGCCGCGTTCTCGTACCTCGACGCCCCGCCCGTGCGCGTCGGCGCGGCCGACCTGCCGGTTCCGTTCTCCCCGCAGCTCGAGTCCGACGTCTACTCGGCGCGCGCGCGCCTGGGCGGGGCGGTCGACCGGGCGCTCGCGTTCTGACCGCCCCGCCCGCGCCGAGGGCGGCCCCGACGCAGCGGCCCCTGCTGACCCCAGCCCGTGAGGCCGAGGAACGGGCGGGGTGGCGGTCTTCTCGGCCGCCCCGCCCTCTCGACTCTCGGTCCTCGATCCGCGATCCGCCGGCTGCTCGGCCGCCCCGCCCGCTACACCGTCCACATCGGCTCCTCCTCCGGCCCCAGCTCCGGGTGCCCCGGCGGCAGCGGGCCGCCTGGGAGGGCGGGGTGGCCCGGCGGGAGGCGGTCGAGGTCGGGCGGCGCGTCGGCCACCTCGACGACCAGCCGGTACGGCCCCGCCCCGCCCGGCGCCGACGACGTCACGAGCACCTCCCACCGCCCCGCGACCGGCGCCACGAACGCCGTCGCGGCCGCGCGCGCGCCGCCGGGCACGTCGGTCTGCACGCCGTCCGGGCTGTGGAGGATGAGGTAGGGCGCGAAGCCCTCGGCCTCGACCTCGACGCGGACCCACTGGCCGGGCTCGACGTCGACCTCGTGGGCGTCGACCAGCTCGCCCGTCGCGAGCGTCTCGTCGCCCGGTTCGAGCGCGCCGGCCGTCTCGACCGGGCCGCGGGCGCAGCCGGCGGCGAGGAGCAGGAGGACGGCGAGGGCGGGGCGGACGGGCATGGCCCGAACCTACGCCGCCCCGCCCCGCCTACCCGCCTCCGGCCGTGGCGGGGAGTGCCTGAGGAGCGGGCGGGGCGGCTCCCGAGACCGAGTCGCGCGCGGCGCGCGGCCCGACGCCGGCCCGGTCGAGCGCGTCGTCGAGGAGCCCGCCCCGCCCGCCGGCGGCGCCCAGCGCGACGGCGTCGAGGACGAGCCCGTTGAGGTTGCCGCTCACCTTCGTCAGCACGAGGTTGCCCTCGCCCATCACGACGGCGAGAAGGTCGGTGAGGCGGCCGTCGGGGCGCTCCCGGAGGAACACCCACGCGGCCGCGGCGCTGTCGCGGGCGACGACGAACGGGCTCCACCCGTCCTCCCGGTAGCGGCGGAGGGCGCGGGGCGTGGACATCGCCCGGCCGTCGAACGCGCCGCGGAGGCGGTAGTGGCCGACCTTGACGGCCTTGACGTGGCCGATGATCTGGCGGGCCTCGCGCGTGGAGCTTGGGGCGGCGAGCCGCCCGAGAAACCGGGTGGTCCCCATCGTGAGCCGGCCGAATCCGACTGCGAACCCGTCGCCGACCTCGGCGTCGGTTTGGGCCTCAACGTCGTGTCGGAGGTCTCGGCTCAGCCGGTTCATCTCGAACGAGACGCACCCGGTGAGCGGGGCGAGGAGGAGGAGCGCCGCGAGGGCGGGGAGGGCTCTACTGGTCATCGTCGTCGCGGCTGGAGTCCCCGTCGCGGTCTGCCTGGTCTGCCTCGTCGTCCACGTCGACGTCGGCGAAGCGGCGCGTGAGGGCGCTCACCTGGGCCGGGTCGATGGTCCCGTCGATGAGAACGAACACGGCGTTGTCGTCCTCGTTGTCGACGGCCATGACGGCCATCCCGTCGAAGGCGTCGCCGGCGTCGCGGACGTAGATCCAGACGTCGCCGTCGTTTTCAGTGTCGCCCGGCTGCGAGCGGACGCGGACGAACGTCCACCACCCGTCGGCCTCGAACCGCTGGCCGACGTCGGCCAGGCGCCGCACGGCGAGGTCGCGCGTGGCGCCTAGCGTGTAGACGCGGACGGTCACGGCGCGGAGGCCGTCGAGCATGAGGGCGGCCTCGGGCTCCTCGGCGCGGGCGGCCTCGGACGCGAGCCGGAGGAGCGACCCGCGGAGGTTGACCTCGACCGTGGGCGGGGCCTCGAACAAGGCGTCGAGCGCGGCGACGTCGACGGGCTGGGCCGTGGCGCCGAGCGGGGCGGCCAGGGCGAGGGTGAGGAGGAGGCGTCTCATGGCGTCGTTACGGGGCGAGGTGGGGGAGGGCGGTGTCGAGGGCGCGGAGGGCGTCGGTCTCGTCGCGGACGGCGCGGTCGGCCTGGCGCTGCGCGCGGGCGACGAGCGCGAGCGCGAGCTGGAGGTCCTGGGCGGCGGCCTCGACCTCGGCCGCCGTCGGCTCGGGGGCGCCGGCGAGGTCCAGGGCGTCCGGGGGCGGGGCGGCCGCCCCGCTCGGGCGGGGCAGGCCGTTGTCGGGCGGAGCGCTCGGCGCGGCTGCGTCGTTGGCCCGCGGCTCCACCCCGCCCGGAGCGGCGTCCGCGACGGTGGGCGGGGCGGTGTCGGACGTGGTGGTTTCGGGCGGGGCGGCTTCAGGCGTCGTGCCTCCGGGCGGGGCGGTGTCGGGCGAGGCGCCCAGGGGCGGGGTGGGAGCGACCGGGGCCGGCGCCACGCGCTCGGCCACGCGCGGCGCCGGCTCGACGCCCGCCCCGCCCGGCCACAAGACGACGGCAACGGCGAGCGCGCCCAGGGCCACGAGCGCGACGGGCGCCCACCGCCGCCCCGCCCGCGCACGCCGGGCGGGGCGGTCCGGCGCCGGGCGCGCGGCGCTCCGCCCCGCCCGAGTGGCGGCCGGCGGGGCGGACGTCCGGTGCGCCGCCGCGAGCGCAGCGGCGACCACGTCGGGCGGGCACGTCGCGTCAGCGAGGACGGCGAGGTCGGCGCTGACCGACGGGGGCGGGGCGGCGAGCGCGGCGTCGAGCGCGGCCTCGCACGCGGCGCAGTCAGCGAGGTGGCGCTCGAATGCGGCCTCCTCGTCCGGCGCGAGCCGGCCGTCGAGGAACTCGTCGAGTCGGGTGCAGGGCGCGGTCATGGGACGAGGTCGGGCGAGGCGGCGGTGAGGGCGGCCTGGAACCGCCGGCGCGCGCGGAGCAGGTACACTTTCATCGTGTTCAGCGGGAGGTCGAGCGCGTCGGCGACCTCGGCGTAGGCCAGCCCCTCGACGTCGCGGAGCACGAGGAGCGAGCGGTACGGCTCGTCGAGCGTTCCGAGCGCCCGCTCGATCCCGGCGCGGAGGTCGGCCGCGTGGGCGTCGTCGTCGGGGAGCGGGGCGGCGCTCGCGGGTTCGGAGACGGGCTCGGCGAGCCCGGGCTGCGGCCGCACGCGCCGCCGGCGGACGAGGTCGAGCGCGGCGTTCCGCGCCACGCGCGCCACCCAGGCGCGGCGCCGGTCGGGCTCGACGGTCTCGATGTGGTGCCAGACGTTCACGAGGGCGTCCTGCGCGGCGTCGGCCGCGTCCGCCGGGCACCCGGTCACGCGCAGCGCGACGCGGTACGCGAGGTCGGCGTGGGCACGGACGAGGCCGTCGGCGGTCATGGTGTGGGGGCGTGACGGACGAACGACGGGGGTCGCTTCTCAAAGGTTACAGGCCCCCAATCGCGCGCCCGCTCCCCCACCACCTCTGCCCACCCCACCCCGCCCCGCCCGCTCTGGCCCCTCAGCCCTCAGCCGGGGCCGCGAGCCCGGACCCGATTCGAGACGGCGCTCGGTTCCCGGTCCACCCGTGCTCACAGGAGCGGGGCGGCGGCCTCAACGCATTCGCCAACGGCGCGGCGTAGCGCCCCCGCCCCGCCCGCCCCTGCCCAGGAGCATCTGAGCCGCCCCGCCCTCAAAGCACTCTGCGGATGGGTGCGGGGTATGGCCCGATCTGACCTCGGCGCGCACGTACCCCGTACCGAGTACCCCCGTACCCACCGCTCTAGAACGAGCCGCCCCGGAACGCCTCGCCCTCGAGAACGGCCTCGCCGTCTGAACTGGGGGCGGGGCGGCCGACGTCCAGGTCGTCGAGGGCGGGGTGGCCCGCGTCGAAAAGGGCGAGGTCGCGGACGTTCTTCTGCACGGCCACGGCGCCGAACAGGACGAGCAGGAACGACATGCCATAAAACCCCTTCTCGCTCAGCGCCAGGTCGGCGTTGAACAGCCCGACAAAGAGCAGCGTGATGGCGATCGCGACCGCCCCCCCAGCACAGGCCGAAGTAGAGGGCCGTCACCGAGATCCCCTCCAGCCGTTCGCGGACCGACTTCTGGAGCGAGACGGCCGCGAACAGACCGAACAGCAGCACCGTCAGGTAGTACCCCTTCTCGTTCAGGAGCATCGCGGCGTTCCACAGCCCGACCATAAAGGCGACGGCGCCGACCAGGAGGGCCGTCCAGGACGCGGCGATGAAGGCGGGCGTGGGGCGGGCGGTCGTCGTGTTCATGTCGGGGCGGGGTGGGAGGAGACCCGTAGGCTACAGCGCGTAACGCGTTTAGCCCTAATGCAAACGGACTATGCCGCGCCACCCCGCCGGGCGGGGCGGGAAAAGCCTCGGCGGCTCCACGCGGGCCGCCCCGCCCGGTCACTTACCGCAGTCGCCCCGCGAGGTCCGCCGCGGCGTCCGCCGCCGCCTCGGCAAAGTCGGCCCCGGGTGAGGCGTAGAGGATGGCTCGGCTGCTGTTCACCAGGATCGGCCCGCCGGCGTTCGCGTCGAGCACCTCGGCCGCCGCCCCTCCCTGGGCGCCCACGCCCGGCACCAGGAACGGGACGCCGGGGTGCTCGTCGCGGAGCCCGGCCAGGAGGGCCGGGCGAGTCGCGCCGACGACGAACCCGGCCGCCCCGCCCCGACGGGAAGCGTCTTCGTCGGGCACGGCCTCGACGGCCAGCCGGGCGACGCGCCGGTAGAGCGGCTCGCCGCCCACGTCGAGCGCCTGGAGGTCGGCCCCGCCCGGGTTCGAGGTGGCGACGAGGACGAACGCGCAGCGGCCCGGGTGCTCCAGGAACGGGGCGACGCTGTCGGCCCCCATGTACGGCGCGACGGTGGTCGCGTCGGCCCCGAGCCCGTCGTAGAGGGCGTCCGCGTAGCGCCGGCCCGTGTTGCCGATGTCGCCGCGCTTGCCGTCGAGGACCAGGAGCCGCCCCGCCCGGCGGACGGCGGCGCAGACGGCGGCGAGGGCGTCCCACCCGTCCGGCCCGTACGCCTCGAAAAAGGCCAGGTTGGGCTTGAACGCCGCCGCGTGCGGCGCCGTCGCCCCGACGACGGCCTCGCAGAACGCGGCGGCGCCCTCCGCCCCGCCCACGACGAACGGGGCGGGGAGGCGCTCGGGGTCGGGGTCGAGCCCGACGCACAGCGGGGAACCGACCTCAGCGACGGCTGCCGCTAGGCGGTCGGCGAATGGGGCGGGGTGGGGTGAGGGCATGGAGAGCGGAGAGAGCGGAGAGAGCGGAGAATGCGGGCGGGGGCGGGGCGGGTCAAGCCACATTCCATCGACTTCCTGCCGCCCCGCCCTCGCGCCGGGTGGGCGGGGTGGGCATCTTGCCTTCTGCCTTCTGCCTTCTGCCTTCTGCCTTCTGCCTTCTGCCTTCTGCCTTCTGGCCTTGCCTCAGGCTTCAACCGACGGCGGGACCCAGGGAGCACCTCCGGTCGTCTCAGAAGCGCTTCCATTCCCCTAACACGAGCACACGCGCAACCGCTATGGCCGACCTCTCCACGATGAAGGGCGTCTCCGCCCGAGACCAGAAGATGATCCGCGAGGTCGAGACCATGTTCGGTCCCGAGCCCGAGGACATGGGGTTCATCAAGAACCTGTTCTGGGGCCGCATCCGCGAGGAACTCGTGTTCCCGTACCCCGAGGTCTCGCCCGAGGAAAAGGCCAAGACCGACAAGCTCCTCGACGAGCTCGAAGCGTACCTCGACACCGAGCACCCGCGGATCCAGATCGACCAGGACCAGGTCATCCCCGAGTGGGTCGTCGACCGGCTGTTCGAGATGGGCGTCATGGGCATGACGGTCCCGGAGCCGTACGGCGGGCTCGGGCTCGGCGTGGCGTCGTACAACCGCGTCCTCGAAGCCATCGGCCGGCGGTGCGGCTCGACGGCCGTCATGGTCTCGGCCCACCAGTCGATCGGGTGCAAGGCGCTCATGCTGTTCGGGACCGACGACCAGAAGGACCGCTTCCTCCCGATGGTGGCCCGCGAGAAGCTCTCCGGCTTCTGCCTCTCCGAGCCCCAGGTGGGCTCCGACGCCGCCGGCCAGGAGACGCACTGCGAGTGGAATGAGGAGGAGCAGGTCTTCGTCCTCAACGGCGAGAAAAAGTGGATCACGTCGGGCGCCCTCTCCGGGCTCCTTACGGTTATGACCACGCAGGACGTCAAGGACCCCAAGACGGGCAAGGTCAAAAAGGGCGTCTCGGCGCTCATCGTGACGCCGGACATGGACGGCGTGACGTTCTTCCAGAAGAACCGCTCGAAGGCCGGCATCCGCGGGACGTGGCAGGCGCGCATCCGGTTCGAGGACGTGAAGGTCCCGAAGGAGAACCTGCTGCACCGCGAGGGCCAGGGCCTGAAAGTCGCGCTGACGTGCCTGAACTACGGCCGCTGCACGCTCTCGGCCGGCGTCACCGGCGCCGCCAAGCAGGCCGCCGAGCAGTCGACGAAGTGGGTCCAGACGCGGTACCAGTTCCAGCGCCCGCTGGCCGACTTCGAGCTCGTCCAGAAGCGGGTCGCTGAGATGCACGCGCTGTGCTACGCGATGGACGCCATGCTCTACGAGGTCTGCGGGATGCTCGACCGCCACGACCCGGACATCATGGTCGAGACGGCCGCCTGCAAGTACTTCTGCTCCGAGGAGGGCTGGAACGTGATCGACTCGGCCATGCAGATCATGGGCGGGGAGGGCTACGTGACCGAGAACGAGTTCGAGCGCCTGTGGCGCGACAACCGGATCCACCGGATCGTGGAGGGCTCGAACGAGGTCATGCAGCAGTTCATCTTCGCCTACGGCGGCAAGCAGCTCGCCGAGCACATGCTGGGCGTGCTCAACCAGGTCGAGTGGTCGGACGAGGAGACGACGACGGAGAACCTCCAGCGCATCCTCGCCGGCGCCTTCAAGCCGCAGACGGTCCGGGCCGGCACGCCGCTCGCCGCCGAGATCTTCCTCGGCAAGAAGGTGGCCAAGCCCGAGCTCACGCGCGTCCACCCGTCGCTTAGGTCGTTCGCCGACCGGCTCGCGGCCCACGTCCAGACGCACACGCGCGAGTTCAAGCTGGCCTCGAAGCGGATGGAGGAGCAGATCGTGACCGCCCAGGTCACGCAGGCCCGGTTCGCCGACAACGCGACGCTCATGTTCGCGTGGTCGTGCGTGCTCGCCAAGCTCGACCAGCAGTTGGCCGACGGCGCGAGCGGGCCGGAGTGGGACCGCGACAAGCTCGCCGGCCTCCACTTTATGCACATGGCCCACGAGCGGATCAAGGCCAACGTCCGCGCGCTGACGGAGAACTCGGACGACTCCATGCTCCGCGCCGCCGAGGCCGCGCTGACCTGGGTCGACACGCTCCCGAACGACGAGTTCTACATCCACGAGACCTCGCCGGTCGCCGCCGGCACGGGCCACGAGGTCCAGGAGGCGTACATCAAGCAGTTCCCCGAGGACGGCGCCCCGTACACGCCCCGCCCCGACGGCGAGGCGGCGGGCGACGGCGCCGTCCAGGAGGCGTCGCCGGCGAAGACGGCCAAGAAAAAGGCCAAGGCCAAGGCCTAGCCGCCCCGCCCGGACGCTGAGTTCGACCGCCCCGCCCCGCCCGCCACTGCGCGGGCGGGGCGGGCGTGTTTATGGGCGCTCCGCAGTCGGACGGAGGCCGCGGGACGGTATGGCAGGAGCTGGATCCTCAGGGTGGGGTGGCCGGGGCCGCCCCGCCCCGCCCGCCCACGTCCTACCTTGCCGACGGACACAACGGGCGGGGCGGCCGCGCCGACGGCGCGCGGGGGCGGGGCGGTCCCACAGAGCTCCTGCCTGGGCTTCCTTTCCCCTTTCCCTTTCCCACTTTCCCCCGTGGTCGACTTTACGCGGCTCGCCGGCCAGATCGAGGACTTCGCCGTCTACCGGCGGGGCGAGGACCGCGCGCACGCCGGCCGCCTCGACCGCGCCCGCGTGGCGCTGGCCGACTGCGCGCCGGCGTGGGAGGCGCTCGTCGAGCGCGCGCAGGCCCTCTCCGGCGGACCGCTCCGGGCGCTCCCGCAGGCGCGGCCCGACGCCCGCGACGGCTGCCCGCCCCGCCCCGCCACCGTGACCGTCGTGGCGACGGACGGGTCGCAGATCTTCCCCGACCGCCACGTCGAGCCGGCGTGCTACCTCCTCAACGTGGGCCGCGTGGCGTTCCACTACGGCACGCTCGACCCGCCGCTCATCGCCGCCGAGCCCACGCTCCGCTACCGCCAGCAGGACCTGGCCGACCTCGCCCAGGACGACGACGCGGACGCCTCGCCCATCGACCTCACGACCGAGGTCGTGTCGGCGCTCCGCGACGAGCTCGAGCTCACGTGGCTGTTCGAGACGGCCGAGGCCGAGCGCCGGAGCGGGCGGCCCGTTCTTGCCGTCGCCGACGGCACGCTCATCCGCTGGATGCTCCGCGGCATGAAGAACCGGCGCCTGGAGGACCGCCTCATCGACCGCTACGTGGCCGAGCTCGACCGCTTCCGCGAGGCCGGCATCCCGGTCATGTCGTACGTCTCGCGCCCGGGCAACGCCGAGGTCGTCAACCTCCTCCGGCTGCACCTGGGCGAGGACGACTGGGCCGAGGGGCCGGAGTCGATCCGCGGCCTGCTGGACCGCCACCTGTTCGAGGCGTGGCTCGCCGAGGGCGAGCGGAGCGCCGTGTTCCTCTCCCGCTCAGGCGTCCTCAAGCGCTACGGCGCTCACCGGATCGTCGCGTTCTACGTCCGCGGCTGCGGCGAGGTGGGCCGCGTCGAGATGCCGGAGTGGGTGGCGCAGAACCCCGAGTGGCTCGACCTCGCGCACGCCGTCGTCCTCGACCAGTGCGAAAAGGGCGGGGGCTACCCCATCATCCTCCAGGAGGCCCACGAGCGCGCCGTCGTGCGGATGCAAGAGAAGGAGGTGTTTTACCGCATCCTCGCCCGCCAGGCCCGCCGCGCGGGCGGGGTGGTCCCGACGTACTCCGGCAAGGCGGCCTCGAAGCGGGCGCCGCGGGTGTAGGCTCGCTTCGCTCGCGGGGATGGGGAAAGGGGGGAGGGGAACGGGCAGAAAGCCGCCGCCCTGCCCCCGGCCGCTCCGCCACTCATCGCCCCGCCTGTTCTCCCTCTGCCCTCTCCTTTTTCCCATTGCCCAGTTCCCCCGCATCCCCCGCCCCGCCCGTCGCCGAAGTCATCGCGTCGAGCACGCGCGAGATCCTGGCCGAGGTCTACCCCGACGCCGAGGTGCCCGCCTTTGGGTCGTGGATCGAGGTCGAGACCGAGGGCATCGACGGGCGGGGCGGGGCGGTCCTCTACGGGCTCGTGAGCCACGCCGAGACCGGCTCCGTCGAACCCGGCCGCCAGGCGGTCGCGCTGGGCGCTGACTACGACCGCGACCGGCTCCGCCGCGAGATGCCGCAGCTGTTGGAGCTTATCCGCACGACGGTCCGCGCGCAGGTGCTGGCGTACTGGGACGGGCAGAGCCAGCGTGAAGGGCGCCCGCACGTCCGCCAGACGCTCCCGCCCCGCCCCGCGGCCCTCCACGACCGCGTGCGCCCGTGCGCGCCCGAGGCCGTCGCCGCGATCGCGGCCCCGTTCGACGTGCTGCGGACGCTGGCGCGGAGCCCCGACCCGGCCGTCCCCGCCGACGACTTGATCGCGGCCGCGCTCCGCGGGCTCTACAAGAGCCACGGCGAGGGGCCGGACGGCGAGGCCGTGCTCGTCGCCGCCGGCCGCGCGCTCGCCCGGCTCATGGACGACGACCACGAGCGGCTCCAGTCGATCCTCCGCCGCGTGGAGTAGGGCGGGGGATGGGGAACGCGCGGGCGAGGGGGTGCCCGTCTGGTTCCGCCCCGCCCACCGACGGCGCCCGTAGGGACACGGCTTGCCGTGTCCGGGCTTACGACCACCCCGCCCCAGGCCGCCCCGCCCTCAGATGAGGGCGGGGCGGTTGTGCGAGGGCCGGAGCGTGAAGACGGGGCGCAGGGGGAGGTCGGAGTGGCAGCTTGTCTGGACTCAGTCTAGGTTTGGACAGAGTCTAGATAGAAGCCTCGGCACCGCGCCCCGGTCCGACCCCATGCGTCCCCTCCGCCTCGTCGCCCTCGTCCTCGTCGTCGCCTCCGCGACGGCTGCCCGGTCCCAAGGCCGCGGGGCCGTCGCGGGCGCGGTGACGTCGTCCGCGACGGGGCAGCCCGTCGCCGGGGCCACGGTCCGGGTCGGCGGGCGCGGGGCGGCGGCCGGCACCGACGGCCGGTTCCTCATCGCCGACGTCCCGGGCGGGGCGGCCCGGCTCCGCGTCTCGGCGGTCGGCTACGCCCCGGCCGAGGTCGAGGTCGAGGTCCCCGTCGGCGGGCGCGTCTGGGCCGACGTGGAGTTGTCGGAGGCGGCCGTCGAGACCGGCCCCGTCGTGGTCACGGCGACGCGCACGGCCCGCGACGTCGAGGACGTCGCCGTACCCACGACCGTCGTCACCGCCGAGGCCATGCGCCAGCGCGGGGCCGTCCGGCTGGGCGACGTGCTCGAGGACGTGCCCGGGCTGTTCGTGTTCGACGACCACGGCGGCGGCGTCCAGGTCCAGGGCTTCGACGCCGACTACACGCTCGTCCTGCTCGACGGCGAGCCGGTCATCGGGCGGACGGCCGGGACCCTCGACGTGGACCGGCTGGCGGTCGCCGGGGTCGAGCGCGTCGAGGTGGTCGAGGGGCCGTCGTCGTCGCTCTACGGGTCGGAAGCGCTGGCGGGCGTGGTCAACCTGGTCACAGCGCTGCCCGCGGCGGGCACCGAGGCGGGCAGCGCCCGGCTCCGGGCGGGGTCTTATGGCGAGTCCGACCTGACGGCCGAGGCCGCCGTCGGCCGCGAGCGGTGGGCCGTCCGCGTCCTCGCCGACCGGTTCGGCTCGGACGGCTACGACCTCACGCCCGAGGCGTTCGGCCCGACGACCCCGTCGTTTACCGACTGGACCGGCGACGTCCGCGCTGAGGCGCGGCTGGGGGCGGGGCGGCTGAGCCTCGGCGCGCGCGTCGCGGCCCAGGACCAGGCTGGCGCGTTCGCGCTCGACGAGGGCGGGGCGGAGGTCGGCTACGACGACGCCGGCCGCCGCGTCGACTGGAGCGTCCACCCCGAGTGGACCGCCCCGCTCGGCGGCGGGCTCCGGCTCACGACGACGCTCTACGGCGCGCGCTACCAAGCCGAGACCCGGCACCGCCGGCAGTCCGACGGTGCGCTCGCTTACACCGACGACTTCGACCAGCGCTACGCCAAGGCCGAGGCTCAGCTCGACGCGGCCTGGAGCGGCCGCCACATCTCGGTCGTCGGAGCCGGCGCGACCACCGAGCGGCTGGCCGGCGACCGCTACGGCGCGGGCGGGGTGGCGCCGAGCGCGCGGCAGGGGTACGCCTTTGCGCAGCACGAGTGGTCGCCGTCGCGCCGGCTCGCCGTCGCCGTGAGCGCCCGGTTCGACGCCCACTCCGACTACGCGGCCCGGCTCACGCCCAAGGCGTCGGTCCTCGTGCGCCCGGCGGCCGGGCTCCGGCTCCGGGCCAGCGTGGGGAGCGGGTTCAAGGCCCCGGCCTTCCGCCAGCTCTACCTCGCGTTCACGAACGCGGCCGCCGGCTACAGCGTGTTCGGGGCCACGCGGCTGGCCGAGGGGCTCGGCCGGCTGGAGGCCGAGGGGCAGGTCGCGCAGCGGTTTCTCGACCCGGCCGCGCTGGGGGTCCTGGAGGCCGAAAACTCCGTGGCCGTCAACGCCGGGCTCGCCGCCGACCTCGCGCCGGGGCTGACCGTCGAGGTCGGCGGGTTCTGGAACGAGGTCGCCGACCTGATCGAGACGCAGCCGGTGGCGCAGAAGACGAACGGGCAGCAGGTGTTCGGCTACTTCAACCTCGACCGGATCTACACGCGCGGACTGAACGCCGAGGTGACGGCGCGGCGGGGCGGGGTGGAGGTCGCCGCGAGCTACCAGTTTCTCCAGGCCCGCGACCACGCGGTCGTCGACCGGCTGGCGGCTGGGACCGTGTTCGGCCGCGGCACGGACGGCCGCGACGTGCAACTCTCGCTGGCCGACTACGGCGGCCTCTTCGGGCGCTCGCCGCACGCCGTGACGGCCCGTGCGACGGCCATCCGCGGCCGCTCCGTGGCCTCGCTCCGCGCCCGCTGGCGGAGCCGCTACGGCTACCGCGACCTCGACGGCAACGGCCTCGCCAACCGCGACGACGAGTTCGTGTCCGGCTACGCCGTCGTCGACCTCACACTCACGCACCGCGTCCCGCTCCCGGTCGGCCGGCTCGAGGTCCAGGTCGGCGCCGACAACCTGCTCGACGTGACGCGGAGCACGCTCGTCCCCTCCATGCCGGGGCGGACGTTGTTCGCGTCGCTCGGCCTCCTCTTTTAGCCTCCACCACCCCGCCCCATGACCCGCCCCGCCCTCCTCGCCCTCTCCGGCGCCCTCGCGCTCGCCGCCTGCGACTCCGCCGATCCCGAGCCCGTGCCGGTCCCGCTGAACGTCCAGACCGCGGCCGACGTCGAGGCCGACCCGACCTCGGGCCGTGACCCGAACACAGGCGCGCCGGTCGCGAACGACCAGTTCACGCTCTACGACCTCGACACCGGCGAGGTCGTCCTGTCGTCGTCGGAGGGCGACCCGGCCGTGCGCGCGGCCGATTCGACGGGGACGGCCTGGGACATCGGGCTCAAGGGCACGACGGTCATCCTCAACGGCGGCACCAGCGGTCCGGGCTCGGTCCGCGGCCGGCTCCTCGAGGCGACTCCGTTCGCCGGGCTGGCCGAGGCGCCGGCCGAGGGCTACCTCGTCGACGGCGAGAACGAGTGCCCAGCCGTCCAAACGCCGGGCGGCTCGTTCCCCGGGACGCCGTACGTCGTCTGCACGGGGTCCGGCAACGGGTGGTACACCTACGCCGACGGCGTCGTCACGCCGGTCCCGGGCCGGACGCTCGTGCTCCAGACCAGCGAGGGCGACTACGCCAAGTTCCGCGTCCTCAGCTACTACCGCGGCAACCCGTCCGAGCCGGGCGGGGAGGGCCGCTACTACACGTTCGAGTACGTCGTCCAGCCCGACGGCTCGCGCGACTTCGACGCGACGGCCGCGCTCTAGCGCCCGTCCCCACCCCGCCCCGCTCCTCTCGTCCCACCCCGCCCCATGCTCCGCTTTCCCGCCCTTCTCGCCGTCGTCCTCGTAGCCCTCGCGCCGCCGGCGCCGGCCCAGGACGCCGACGCGCCCGGCCTCCTCGTGATGGCCCACGGCGGCGACCCCGCCTGGAACGCCTCCGTCGAAGACGCCCTCGCCCCGCTCCGCGAGCGCTACCCCGTCGCCGTCGCGTTCGGCATGGCCGACCCGGCCTCGCTCGGCGCCGGCGTGGCCGAGCTCGAGGGCCGAGGCGCCGGGCGCGCGGCCGTGGTCCGGCTGTTCCTCGACGGCCGCTCGTTCCTCCACCAGACCGAGTACTTTCTCGGCCTCCGGCCCGACGCGCCGGATCAGTTCGTGCTGCACGGCCCGTCGGGCGGCCACGGTGGCAGCCACGGCGGCGCCCACGGCGAGCACGGCCCGCCCGCGCCCGTCGAGCACGGGCTGGCCCTCGCGCTCTCGCCCGACGGCCTCATGCAGGCCGACGAGGTGGCCGAGGTGCTCGCCGCGCGCGCGGCGTCGGTGAGCGAGAACCCGGCGGCCGAGTCGGTCCTCGTGCTCGCGCACGGGACCGGCGACGACGTCGAGAACGCCCGCTGGGTCGCGGCCATGGAGCGCCTGACGGGCGGGCTCCGGGCGGACGGCTACCACGCCGTCCGCGTCGAGACGCTCCGCGAGGACTGGCCCGAGCCGCGGGCGGCGGCCGAGCGGGCCATCCGCGCGTTCGTCGCGGCCGAGACCGAGGCCGGGCGGACGGTCCTCGTGGTCCCGTTCCGGCTCTCCGGCTTCGGCCCGTACGCGGCCGTCCTCGACGGGCTCGACTACCGGGCCGCCGAGGCGGGCATCCTCCCGCACCCGGCCGTCGCCGACTGGGTCGAGCGCGAGTACCGGACCGTCCTCGCCCGCGCCGGCTGGGAGGCCCCCGCGCCGTAACGCGCCGACCACGCCGTTGCGTCGGGCGGGGCGGTCTGCTGAATCGCCCCGCCCACGCCACGGGCGGGGCGGGCCGACGCTGCCCGCCGCGTCTCCTGGCACCACCCCGCCCCCAGCGCTCCGGGCGGGGTGGGCGCTGCCGGGAAGGACTCCCTGCGTCCTAAAAGATCACCCCGCCCCGGACGGTCAGGAGCAGGGCCGTCGCGTCCTCGCCGAGGATGAGCGACGGGTTGGCCTCGACGTAGAGCGACGTCGCGTTCAGCGGGACGGCCCACCCGATGCCGCCGTGGACCGTCGGCCCGCCGCCGCCGTCGAACGGGATGAACCCGCCGAACCCGCCCAGGACGTACCGGGCCGTCCCGCCGCCGGGCAGCGTCACGATGAGCGAGGCCTGCGGGTTGAGGACGTACCGGGCGTCCCGCGTCCCCTCGAACAGGTGGGCCGAGGCGCCCAGGCTCGCCGCCACCGAGACGTCGGCGTTGACCGGCAGCGCGACGCGCCCGCGCACGCCGAGGGCGGGGCCGTCCGGGCTGAGGTCGCCGCCGAAGAGCGCGGCCGACACGTCGAACCCGACGCCGATGCGGGGCGGGGCGGCCTGGGCGAGCGCCGGACCGGCGGCGAAGAGCACGAGGAGGACGCCGAGGCGGCGCCACGCGGACGGAGACAACATGGGTGGGGGGACGATCGGGTCGGGCACCGGGGCGCTCTGCGCGCGTATCCCGCAGACTGCACCCGGCGCCCTCAAAGTACCCACCCCGCCCCCGATGGCCGACCCCACCGACCGCCCCGCCCTCGCCCCTTCTGCCGGTGACGGCGCCCCGCACGTGCGCGACCAGGCCGGCGACCCCGACGCGTTCCTGCCCCTGGGGACGATCCCCTACGGCGTCACGAACGGCGACTACGACCCGGCGTCGTTCGACGGCCTCGACTTCTACCGCGTCGACGACCTGCTGACGGACGACGAGAAGGCGCTGAGGGACCGGCTCCGGGAGTACGTCTCGGCCGAGGTCCAGCCCGTCATCGAGCAGCACGCGCAGGCGCTCACGTTCCCGCTCGACGTCGCGCGCGGGCTCGCACGGCTGGGCGCCATCGGGCCGACGATCCCGGCCGAGTACGGCGGGCTCGGCGCGTCGTCGGTCGCCTACGGGCTCGCCATGCAGGAGGTGGAGCGGGCCGACAGCGGGCTCCGCTCGTTCTGCTCCGTGATGGGCTCGCTCGTCATGTACCCGATCTACACGTACGGGAGCGAGGAGCAGAAGCGGCGCTGGCTGCCGCGGCTCGCGACCGCCGAGGCCGTCGGCTGCTTCGCGCTGACCGAGCCCGACGTGGGATCGGACCCGGGCTCGATGACCACGCGCGCCCGCCGCGACGGCGACGACTACGTGATCACGGGCCACAAGCGGTGGAGCACGAACGCGTCGATTGCCGATGTGGCGCTCGTCTGGGCCAAGGACGACGACGGCGACGTCCGCGGCTTCCTCGTCGAGACCGACCTCGACGGCGTCTCGACGCCGCGGATCATGGACAAGTGGTCGCTCCGGGCGGCCGTCACGTCCGAGGTCGTGCTCGACGAGGTCCGCGTGCCGGCGAGCGCCATGCTCCCCAACGTGAAGGGGCTGAAGGGGCCGCTCTCGTGCCTCACGCAGGCCCGCTACGGGATCGCGTGGGGCGTGCTCGGGGCCGCCATGGCGTGCTACGACGCGGCCCTCCAGCACACGACCTCGCGCGAGCAGTTCGGGCGACCGGTGGCCGGCTTCCAACTCGTCCAGAACCACATCGCCGACATGCTCGCCGGCATCACCAAGGCGCAGCTCGTGGCGTGGCGGCTGGGGCGGATGAAGGACGAGGGCACGATGCGCCCCGCCCACGTCTCGCTCGCCAAGCGCGACAACGTCCGCATGGCGCTGAGCGTGGCGCGGCAGAGCCGGCAGCTCCTGGGCGGCAACGGCGTGCTCGGCGTCTACCCCGTCATGCGGCACATGGCCAACCTCGAATCGGTCGTGACCTACGAGGGGACCGACGAGGTCCACACGCTGGTCCTCGGGCTGGAGGCGACCGGAATCAACGCCTTTTCCTGAGCGGGGCGGGGCGGCGTAACTGCCCCGCCGCCCCGCCCGTAGTCCGCCTGCACCCACCCCGCCCCGATGGACATCACCGAACTGTTCGCCATCTTCGCCGTGTTTATCGGGCTGCCCTGGGCCGTGTTCGCGGGCATCGCCAAGGTTCGGGCCGCGAACGCCGTCGGGCGGGGTGGGGGAGAGGAACTGCGCGCGAGCGAGCTCCGCGCGATGATCGAGGCGTCGGTCGAGGAGGCCACCGCCCCGCTCGTCCGCCGCATCGAGACGCTGGAGGCCATCGCCACCGACGACGAGCCCGCGCGGGCGGGGCGGCTCGACCCAGCCACGCTCGCCGACGTGTTTGACACGGACCTCGGGGATGCCGACGAGGTGCCTGTCGCCCGACGCCGCGCGCGCGAGTAGTGCCGTCGGTCCGCCCCGAACACGACGACGCCTTTTGGGCGGCCCTGGCCGAGCGGCCGTGGCGGCGCGTCCGCTGGCGCCGTGCGCGCACGCCCGACGCCCCGCCCGAGGGCGCGCGGTGCGTCGCGTTCGGGACGCCCATCCACCGGGCTGGCACCTACTACGTCCGCCCCGCCTACACTGACGGCGAGGCGTGGCTCAGCCAGCAGGCCTACGAGGCAATGGTCCGGCGGACGCGCGGCGGCCGCGCCTCGCGGCGGACCTCGGACCGCCCCGCCCCGCCCGACGGCTGAGGGCGGGGTGGAGCGGCCTCGCCTGAACGGGGGCGGGGTGGTCCCGCAGGCTGGGAGTTATAACAAGTCCGGTTGATCCGTGCCAGCCGGCTCCCCCCGCTTGCCGGCCGGTCGCTCTGCTCCCGGGCTGGGAAATTGTCCCCCTCACGCGTGAGGGGGACAGCCCGAGCGCCCGCTGAGCGGAGCGAGGGGCGCTCGGGCGGGGGGAGCGGGCTGTGACAGTCTACCCGAATTCGGTATTAGGTGGAGGGCTGGTCAGGGGCGGGGCGGTCCGCCTGAGGGGCAGATCGGAGGACCCACGGGCAGCCCGCGCGAGTCTCAGGAGCGCCGCCGCCGGCTGCTCCGGGTCCCGCTGAGGGGCAAGCCGAGCCGCCGCGGCCTATTCGCCCCTTTCTCCACCCCGCCCGCGCGTGCCCATGTCCGCTTCCCCCACCACCGTCGACGCCGTCGTTATCGGCTCCGGCCACAACGGGCTCGTCGCCGCGGCGGCCCTCGCGAAGTCGGGGTGGTCCGTCGTCGTGCTCGAGGCCGAGGACACGCCCGGCGGGTGCATCCGCTCGGGCGAGGCCACGGTCCCCGGCGTCGTCCACGACCTGTACTCGACCAACCAGAACCTCTTCCAGCAGTCGCCGCCGTACCAGGCGTGGGAGGACGACTTCGAGCGCCACGGGCTCCGCTTTGCCCACTCCGACACCCCGTTCTGCAACGTGTTCGAAGACGGCACGGCGCTCCGCGTGGTCGCCGACATCGACCGGACAGCCGACCTGTTGGCGCAGCACTCGGCCGCCGACGCCGAGGGCCTCCGGCGGCTCAACGAGCGCTTCGAGGACTTCCAGACCGCGTTCCTCCCGCTCTACAACTACGCGCTCCCCTCGGCCGGGGCCGCCGCGGCGGTCGCCAAGGGCGTCGCCTCGGTCGGCGTGGAGCGGACGCTGGAGCTGGCCCGGATGCTCCTCGGCTCGACGCGTGAGCTGGGCGCGAGCTACTTCGAGACCGAGAAGGCGCAGGCGCTCCTCGCGACCTGGGGCATGCACATGGACTTCGGGCCGGACGTCTCGGGCGGGGCGGTCTTCCCACTCATGGAGACGTTCTCGAACATCGCCGGCGGCATGGTGGTCGCCGAGGGCGGGGCGTCGAAGATCCCGCAGGCGCTCTGCGCCATGATCGAGGAGAACGGGGGGACAGTCCGCACCGGCGCCCGCGTGACGCGCATCCTGACCGACGACGGCCGGGCGACGGGCGTCGAGATCGAGGGCGGCGAGCGGATCCGGGCCGAGAAGGCGGTGATTGCGAACCTCATGCCGCAGGCCATCTTCGACGGCTTGCTCGACGGCGTCGAGACGCCCGAGCCGTTCCAGCACAAGGTCGAGGGCTACCAGCACGGGCCGGGCACGTTCATGCTCCACCTGACCCTCGACGGCCCCGTGCCGTGGGCCGCCGGCGACGACCTCGCCCGCTTCGCCTACGTCCACATCCCGCCGACGGTCGACGACCTCGCGCGGACCTACCAGCAGAGCCTGGCCGGGCTGCTCCCCGACAGCCCGCTCCTCATCGTCGGCCAGACGACGGCCGTCGACCCGACGCGCGCGCCCGACGGCACGCACGTGCTCTGGATCCAGGTCCGCTCCGTCCCCGGCACGATCCAGGGCGACGCCGCGGACGAGATCGACGCGACCGACTGGGACGGCGCCACCGGGCCGTTCACCGAGCGCGTCCTGGACAAGCTGGAGCGGTTCGCGCCGGGCGTCCGCGAGCGCATCGTGGGCCAGCACGCCATGAGCCCGATGGACCTGGAGCGCCACAACGCGAACCTCGTCGGCGGCGACTCGATTGGCGGCAGCGCCCACTTCCGGCAGAACTTCCTGTTCCGCCCGTTCCCCGGCTGGAGCCGCTACGAGATGCCGGTCGAGGACCTCTACCTGTGCGGCGCGGCGACGTGGCCCGGCCCGGGCAACAACGCGACGTCGGGGTGGCTTGTGGCCGAGCGGCTCACGAGCGGCGTGCCGTGGAAGGAGGTCGCCCTGGGCGCGGCGGCAACGGGTGCCACCGGGGCCGCCCTCTGGTCGCTCCTGTCGTCCTCGGACGAGTAGGGGCGGGGCGCCACCCCGCCCGAGCGCCGCCATCCCGTTCCACAGGCTCCGCCCCGCCCGGCGGCAGGAGCGAGGGCGGGGTGGGCGGGGCGGCCAGATCCAACAGGTAGGGCGCGGCCGGAGGGCTCTTCGTGCTGTCCCACCCCGCCCTGGAACGGAAGGGCTGCGGCCGCGGAGACCCGTGCCGTTAGAACTCCCGGCTCTTCCAGAGGTAACGGGTGACTGGCGTGGGCTCCGCGCCTGTCTCCTCTGTCTAGCCTCCTGGACCCTTGGCCTCTCTCATCGGAACCATCTCCGACCACTGGTGGGTGCCGCTGCTCCGCGGCATCGTCGCCGTCCTCTTCGGCTTCATGGCGCTCGCTTGGCCGGTGCTCACCCTCGGTGTGCTGGTCCTGCTCTTCGGGGCCTACGCCCTCGTAGACGGCGTCGTCGCCGTGATCGGGGCCGTCCGTTACCGTGACCGGGTGGAGCGGTGGTGGCTGTGGCTCATCACCGGCGTGCTCGGCATCGTCTTCGGCGTGCTCACCTTCTTCTGGCCGGGCGTGACGGCGCTCGTGCTGCTCTGGTTTATCGCCGGCTGGGCCATCCTCACCGGCATCTCCGAGGTCCTGGCCGCGGTCCAGTTCCGCAAGGCGATCGAGGGCGAGTGGCTGCTCGGGCTGGCCGGCGTGCTCTCGGTCCTCTTTGGCGTCGCCCTCCTGGTGTGGCCCGGGGCCGGACTGCTCAGCCTCGCCTGGCTGATCGGAGCGTACGCGCTGGTGACGGGCGTCGCCCTCGTCGTGCTCGCGTTCCGCCTGCGGAGCCTGTAGGGCGCGCCACCCCGCCCTGCTCTCAAAACCGCCCCGCCCCGCCCCAGCGTTGGGCGGGGCGGCCGAGTCTTGTGGAGACGGGGGCGGGGTGGCCGTGCCGAAGGTGGCCCCCGCTTACCCGTTCCACCGAACGACAAAAGCCCCCGTCCCGCTGGGGACGAGGGCTTTCTATCGATCGGTGTACGCCCGAGAGGATTCGAACCTCTGGCCTTTGGTACCGGAAACCAACGCTCTATCCAGCTGAGCTACGGGCGCGTGGGGTGGTCCCAAGATACGGCCGGGGCGGGGTGGGGCAACCCGGTCCTCCGCAAGAGCGCGTGAACCGGCCGCCCCGCCCTATACCGAAGCGTAGCGGTCGGCGACGGGCACTTCGCACCGCCGGCGGCGGATTTCGTACCGGGCCATGCGTACGAGCGCCCGGTCGCGGGTCTCGGCGTCGCGGTCGTCGGACGGCGCGACGGGGCGGTCGACGGCTTCTTGGAGCTTACGGTCGGAAAAGAGCTGGAAGTGTTCGGGGGTCATCGGAGCGTTCATCGTAGGGCAGGGGCGGGCGCCACCGCCCGCTCGAAATCAGAGGGCTCCTTGTACGCCGGGGGCGGGGTGGGGGTCCCGGCGCGGCCTCGGGCGATTCCCGAACCGCCCCGCCCGCACGCTGCCGCCCCGCCCCTACGCGGCCTCGGCTTCGAGCGCGGCGACGAGCTCGTCGAAGGGGAGCGTGGCCCCGAAGATGCGGCTGTCGGCGCCCGCGTACGGGATCACCAGCCGGTCGCCCCAGCGATGGTTGGCGCAGGCGAAGAGCACGTTGTCGACGCCGAGTTCGTCGTCGCCCTCGGTCTCGAAGGCACCCGAGGGGCGCATGAGCGGCTCGATCCGAGCGCGGACCGGGTCGTCGTGGGAAAAGTCCAGGAGCGCCGCCGAGAGGTCGTACTCGCGCGAGCCGTCGGGCGCGTAGTGGCCCTGGTGGTAGACCATGAGGAACCGCTCGCCGCCGAGCGACAGCGGCGGCCCGCCCGCCCCGACCCACGACTGCGCAAACTCCTTGTAGCGGTACGACCGGAACAGGAGTCCCTTGCTCGTCCACGGCCCAGCGGGGTCCGGGGCGGTCGCCCAGTGGACGGCCATCGCGTCCTCGCCCTCCATCGGCCGGTGGAGCAGGACGTAGTTCCCGTCGACCGGCTCGGGCAGGAGCGCCGCGTTCTTGTTGTTGATCCGGTTGAGGTCGCCCGCGGTCGGTCCGTGGAGCTCCCACGTCACGAGGTCGGCCGACGTCGCGAGGCAGATGTCGACGTGCCGGTCGAAGTCGTCGCCTGGCGTGGGGTCGGTGTAGCCCGTGTAGTACAGGTAGTACGTGTCGCCGACGCGCGTGCACCGGGCGTCTTCGAGTCCCAGGTTGTGGAACGGGGCGTCGGGGCTGAGGGCGGGGCGGTCGCTGCGGTGGACGAGGTCGAGCGTCGGGGTGAGGATGGCGCGGCCGAGGTACGACGGCGCCATCCGAATGTGCTCCTGGACCTCGCCCTGCGCCCGGTACAAGAGCACGCACGCCCCGCCCGCCTCGCGGAGCCGGTCGGCCTGGGCGTCGGTGAGGCCCCACGCCGGGAGCAGCGCCTCCAGCCGGTCGGCCTCGACGAGTTGGCCGGCCGGGTTGAGGACCACGCCGGACTCCCAGGGGTTGTCCTGGACGGGCGCGAGAAAGGGGCGCCCTCCGTGCAGGCGCTCGACGGCGACCGGCGGCGGGGCCTCGATGGACCGGGCGGGGCCGACCGTGGGGGGGGGCGTGGCGTGCATGGCTCCGGGGGGCGGGGTAGAGGGAAGATACCCGCCCCGCCCCCAAATACGGTGCCTATCCCTCCCGGGCCTCGTCTGCGGCCGCCTGGGCGCTGGCGGCCGCCCCGCCGCCGGCGAGATCTTCCGCGGCGAGGTGGGCGAAGATGCACGCCAGCGCCGACTCGGCCCCCTGGTTCAGGTTCACGCCCTGCTCCGAGAACCCGTCGTAGCAGGCCCCCGTGCGGACGTCGAATAGGGGCTGCCCGACCCGGTTGCGACCGTAGAACCACGCCACGGCCAGCCGCGCCGCCTCCGCGTAGCGGTCGTCGCCGGTGAGCGCCGCGTCGGCCGCCCAGCACCGCGCGGCGTAGCCCGCGTCGATGGGCTGCTGGTCGAACACGGCGTGGCCGCCGCCCTTGCGGAGCCAGCCCCGGTTGCCGACCGCGTCGAACTGCCCGTCGCAGACCGTGTTGGCGAGCACGAACTCGCCGGCGTCGAGGGCCACGTCCCGGAACCGCTCGGCGGCGGGCTCGCCCTCCAGCCGGTTCGCAGCGCGGAGCAGCGCGTGGGGGACGAGCGCGTTGGCGTACGTGAGCTCGTCGCAGAACCACCGCCAGCGCGGCGTGACCGACCGCTCGAACTGCTCGACGAGCCGGGTCGCGTGCGTGCGGAGCGCGTCGCGGAGCGCGTCCGCGTCGGGAAACTGGCCCAGCGCGAGGTCGAGCCCGCACGCGGCGTACGCGACGGCCCGCGTGTGCGTGAGGTCGACGCCCAGCGACCGCTCAAGGAGCGACCGGGCCAGGAGCCGCGAGGGCTCGTCGGGCGCCCAGGCCGCCGTCGCGCCCAGCCCCCAGAGCGCCCGGCCCGTCGTGTCCTCCCCGCCCCCGTCGTCGAGGAAGCGGCGGCCGTAGTCCATGAAGTTGTGGAACGTCCCGTCCGGCCGCTGGGCGTGCTGGACGAAGCTGAGGCACGTCCGAGCCACGGCGAGGGCTGTCGCGCGCTCCTCGCGCTTGGGGTCGAGGCGGCGGGCGGCGTCGTAGGCGGCCACGAGCGCGCGGCCGGCGTCGTCGGTGCAGTACCCGTGCGTCCGGTCGGGGACGCCGAACGTGGCGTGCTGGATCGGGCCGACGTCGTCGGTGATCCGGTCGAGGTAGCCCAGCGCCGCCGGGAGCGCGCCGGGGTGGACGTCGAAGGCCGCGGGCGGGGCGGGGTGGGCGCGCACGGCGGCCTCGAACACCTCGCGGTAGGCGGCGCCTGTAGCCGGCCACGTCGTCGTCTCGCCAAAGGCGCGGGCGCGGGCGGCGGCCTCGGCGCGGGCCTCGGGGTCGGCCGCGTAGCGCGCGAGGGCCTCGCCGAAGGCGTCGGTGTCGCCGTAGGGCACGAGCGCGCCCGCCCCGCCCGCGAGCACTTCGCGGGCGTGGAGGTACGGCGTGGACACGACGGGGAGCCCGGCGGCGAGCGCGTAGGACAGCGTCCCCGAGCAGATCTGGTCCATGCCCGGGTAGGGCGTGACGTAGACGTCGGCGGCGCAGAGCCATCCCCACAGCTCGTCCTTGTCGACGTAGCGGTCGACGAACCGGACGTGGTCGTCCAGCCCGCGCGCGGCGACCTCGGCCTGGAGCCGCTCGCGGTACGCCTCGCCCTCGCGCTCGACGATCTCGGGGTGCGTCGAGCCCAGCACGACGTAGAGCAGGTCGGGCTGCGCGGCGACGGCCCGTTCGAGCGACGCGATCGCGAACTCGATCCCCTTCGACGGCCCGAGCAGCCCGAACGTCAGCAGGACCGTTCGGCCCTCCAGCCCCAACTCCTCGCGCAGCCCCGGCGGTGGGACGGCCGGGGCGGCCGGCGCCCCGTGGGGGACGACGGCGACCTTCGAGACGGGCACGCCGTAGACGGACTCGAGCAGGTCCCGCGCCGTCTCGGTCATGACCACGACGCGCGTCGAGCGCGCGACGACGGCCCCGAGCGCCCGCCGGTAGTGGCCGGGCGGGTCGGGGAGGACCGTGTGGAGCGTGGTCACGACCGGCCGGTCGCAGGCGTCGATAAAGTCGAGGACGTAGCGGCCTTCTGCCCCCCCAAAGATCCCGAACTCGTGCTGGACGCTCACGACGTCGGCCGCCCCGCCCGCGACGCGCCGCCCGGCGGCGGTGTAGTCGGCCCGTGTCGGCTGGTCGACCTCGAGCGTCACCTCGGGGCGCTGGCCGTCGCCGGCCGGCGCGCGCACGACCGAGACGACGTCGGACGTCACGCCGGCGTGGACGAGCCCGTCTCGAAGGTCGCGGGCGAACGTCGCGAGCCCGCAGGCGCGGGGCGGGTAGGTCGAGAGGATCGTCGCGTGCATACCGGGTGTGGGGCGGTGGTGGGAGGGCGGGGCAGCTACGCCGTGTTCGGGGGCCGGCTCGGGAGCTCAAGCGGCCCGAAACCCTCGGGTTCAGGCACCCCATGTACCCCGCGGAACGCGGAGGGGTTGCCGACGCAGAAGGTCCGCCCCGCCCGCGAGCGAGTTCATCCGGTGCGCCCTGCCCGCGGGCTCGGGGCTCGTCTGAGCGGCCCCGCCCGTGCCTCTGGGCGGGGCGGGAGGCCCGGCAGCGGCCCGGGCGGGGCGGAAACGCCCGAACCCTTCACGCGGCCCGGGCAGCCTATCCGCCTCCCCGCCCGTTGTTTGCCGTTCACTGCCGCCCCGCCCGTGCCCGTCCGCATCACCGCCGTCGACTCCGGGTCGCTCGCCCACACGCTGGGGTGGGCGCCCGGCGACCAGATCCTCGCCGTCAACGGCGAGGCCGTCGCCGACGAGCTCGACCTGAGGTTCAAGGCGTCCGAGGAGCGGCTGGCCGTTAAGGTCCGCGTCGGCGGCGACCTCCGCGAGGACGTGGTCGAGAAAGGCCCCGACGAGCCGCTCGGCGTGACGCTCGAGGAGTTCCGCGTCAAGACCTGCGGCGACGACTGCGTCTTCTGCTTCGTCGACCAGAACCCGACGGGGCTGCGCGACACGCTCTACTTCCGCGACGGCGACTTCCGCATGTCGTTCCTCTACGGGAACTACATCACCGTCACCAACCTCCGCGAGCGCGACCTCGAACGGATCGTCGAGCAGCGGCTCTCGCCCCTCTACGTCTCCGTCCACTGCACCGACGACGACGTCCGCGCGCGGATGATGGGGCACCGGACGCTCCGCGACCGGCTGGGCGAGAAGCTCCGCTACCTGGCCGACCATGACATCGAGCTCCACGCCCAGATCGTGCTCGTCCCCGGGTTCAACGACGCCGGCCGCCTGGTCGAGACGATTCTCGACCTCTACGACCTCCACGAGCGGCTGTACTCCGTGAGCGTGGTGCCCGTCGGGCTCACGCGGCACCGGCGCGAGCAGGCCGACCTCCGCCTCGTGTCGCCGGCCGAGGCCCGCCAGCTCGTGCGCCTCGTCGAGCGCTGGCAGCGGACGTTCCGCGAGACGATCGGGCGCGGCTTCGTCTACCTCTCCGACGAGGTCTACCTGCTCGCCGGCCAGGACTTCCCCGACGAGGACGACTACGACGGCTACCCGCTCATGGAGAACGGCGTCGGGATGAGCCGCGACTTCCTGAACGAGTTGGCCTTCCAGGCCGAGGACTTCCCCGAGGCCCTCCCCGCCCCGCGCCGCGTGACGTTCGCCTCGGGCGCGCTCACGGCGCCGTTCCTGGACGAGCGCGTCCGCCCCGCCCTGGAAGGTGTCGGCGGCCTGGACGTGCGCGTCGTGGCCTGCGAGAACCTCCTCTTCGGCGACTCGGTGACGGTCTCGGGCCTCCTCAACTTCAAGAGCTTCGCCGCCGCGCTCCGGCCGCTCGCCGAGCGGGGCGAGCTCGGCGACCTCGTCGTGCTCCCGCCGGACAGCGTGAACTTCGAGGGCCTCTTCCTCGACAACCGCCCCGGCCAGATGACGCCGGACGACCTCAGCGCGGCCTTGGGCGGGGTGGAGGTGGCCGTGTTCGACGGCGACTGGGCCGCGCTCGTGGACCGCCTCGCGGACGCGGTGCCGGCGTAGACCGCCCCGCCCGCGAGGGCGGGGTGGAGGAGGGCGGGGCGGCCTGCCTACCCGTACGGACACCATGCATGGTGTCCCTACCCAAGACTGCGGCGCAGCCCGGGCGGGGTGGCGTCGCGGGGCGGGACGGCCCCGGTGCAAGACCGGCGCGGCGCCCGCCGATACCCCCGCGAATCCCCGCCGGCGGCCCGACGTTGAGGCCGCCCCGCTCTGCCGCCCCGCCCGATGACCGACCCGCCCGTCGCCGACCGCCCCGCCCCGCAGGGGCCTGCCCCCCTGGGGTCCGCCCCGCCCGCCGAGGCCGTCCCCGCGTTCCGCGACGCGTGGCCGTGGGCACGGCCGGTCCGCCTGACGGGGTGGATGGAGCGGAACGGGTTCACGCCGCTCTGGGCGGCGGCGCTCGTGTTCGTGCTGGCGTTCCTCCTGTTCCAGCTCGTCGTGAGCCCGCTCGTGATCGCGATCGGCATCGGGATCGACGTCGCGCGGTCGGGGGGCGGGTCGGACGTCGGGGCGCTCATGGAGGGTGTGCTCGAGAACGGGCGGCTCCTGCTGACGGCCAACACGGTCGGGCAGGCCGTCGGGTTCGGGCTGCTGGCCGTCGCCGTCGCCCGGCTCCACTCGCCCGACGCCTGGGAGTACCTCCGCGTCCGGCGCCCGGACGGCCCCGGGCTCGCGCTGGCCGCGCTCGGGTGGGCCACGCTCTACCCGGCCGTCCTGTGGGCGGGCCAGCTCAACGAGTCGCTCCCGCAGCCCGAGTGGCTGCGCCAGTTCGAGCAGTCGCAGGTCGAGCTCCTCGAAGGCGCGCTCCTGGGCAGCGACCTCTCGACGGCGTTCCTGTTCGTAGCCCTCGCGCTCACGCCGGCCATCTGCGAGGAGCTCCTGTTCCGGGGCTACCTCCAGCGCCAGGTCGAGCGCCGGGGCGGGGCGGTGGCGTCGATCGTCGTGGTCGGCGTCCTGTTCGGGGTCTACCACCTCCGGCTGAGCCAGGTGGTCCCGCTGTCCATGCTGGGGATCTACATGGGGTTCGTGGTCTGGGCGACGGGCAGCCTGTGGGCCGGGGTCGCGGTCCACCTCCTGAACAACGGGCTCGCCGTGGCGGTCGCCGCTGTCGCCAAGCACCGGGGCGACGTCGACATGGCCGAGATCGAGGCGGCCACGTTCCCGTGGTACCTTGGGATCGGCGGCCTCGTCCTGACGTACGCCGTCGTGCAGGCCCTCCTCCGCCGCCGGCACGCGGTCGTCGGCGACCGCGACGACGCCGAGCCGGTCACCGCCCCGCCCCACCGCCCCGCGACATGAAAGAGCCGTCCGGCCCCCCCCAGCACAACGACCCCGAAGACCGCCAGTCGCGGACCTACGAGGGGTGGATCTCGGTCTACGAGTGCTCGACCGACTTCGAGGCCGACCTCGTCCGCGACCGGCTGGACGAGGCCGGCGTCGCGGCCGTGGTCCTCACGCAGCGCGACCACAGCTTCAACCTCAACGTGGGCGACATGGCCCCGGTCCACGTGATGGTCCGGCCCGGCGACGAGCGGGCGGCCCGGGACATCGTCAACCAGGCTCCGCTCTCGGACGAGGAGCTTGAGGCGGCCGCCATGAGCGCCGACGTCATGGCCCCCGACGCCCACGACCCGTCGGCCGAGGCCCGCCTGGACTCGGGGATCGAGGAGATCAGCCTGGACGTCCCCGACGACGACGAGGCGTAGGCGCCTCGTGTCGAACCTCACTCAGCGGACCCTCACGGCGATCGTCGCGGCGGCCCTCGCCATCGGCGCG
Source organism: Rubrivirga litoralis (assembly GCF_031846415.1). Classification (NCBI taxonomy): domain Bacteria; kingdom Pseudomonadati; phylum Rhodothermota; class Rhodothermia; order Rhodothermales; family Rubricoccaceae; genus Rubrivirga; species Rubrivirga litoralis. Next base: position 42,497 of record NZ_JAVRHT010000028.1, read on the forward strand.
GTGTGGCTCGGGGGGTGGGTGTTCGCCGCCGTCATGGGCGCGGTGGCGGTCGCGGCGCAGGTCGAGGTCTACGGCCTCCTGCGCAAGGCCGGCGCCGACCCGTTCGTCCCGCTCGGGCTCGGGCTCGGGCTGCTCACATCGATGCGCGCCGTGATTCCTGGGAGCCTGAACCTCCTCGTGCTCGGCGGCCTCGTCGTGCTCCTCGGCGTCCTGTACCGGCGGAAGGCCACGCCGCTCCTCGACGCCTCGGCCACGCTTTTCGGCGTGGCGTACCCCGCGGCCTTCGTCGGCTCGTTCGTCGCCCTCCGCCTTGCCGATCCGCCCTGGCTCGTAGGCCACGACGCCTTCTGGCTCACGACGGCCGCGCTCTTCGGCATCTGGGGCACCGACACGTTCGCCTACTTCGCGGGCCGCGCATTTGGGCGGCACCCGCTGTTCCCGCGCGTCTCGCCCAAGAAAACGTGGGAGGGCGCCGTGGGCGGGGCGGTCGGCGCGCTCGTCGTCGTCGCCGGCTTCAAGCTGGCCGTGCTCGACGCGGTCCTAACGTGGACCGACGTGGCGGCCATCGCCTTCGCGTGCGGCGTCGCGAGCCCGTTTGGGGACCTCGTCGAGAGCCACTTTAAGCGGTCGGTCGACGTCAAGGACTCGGCTACGTGGCTGCCCGGCCACGGCGGGCTCCTGGACCGGATCGACGCGGCCGTCGTGGCCATGCCGCTCGTGGTCCTGTACCTGGACCTGACGAAAGGGCTGACGTAGGGCGCCCTCCGGGTGGGTACGAGGTACCGGGTACGAGGTACGGGCTTGGGTGGGCTGTCTCGGATCGTTGGGTCTGCCCCCACGACCTGTTGCGGCGTGCGTTAGCGCTCTGGGCGCTCTGCCAGCGGGTACCGGCGGGCGGGGCGGGCGGGGCGGTCGGGCGGGGAGTTCCCCTCCTGGGCAACCGTCAGATCGGCGGAGTCAGGAGTGGGCGGGGCGGTCACTCCAGGTCTCGCCCCGCCCGCGTCCTACGACGCGCTCGACGGGCGGGGCGGCAGACCGGGGAGAAGCCACCCCGCCCCGCCGCGCCACACGGGGCGGGGTGGGGGCGACGCAGTGCGGCATGCCGCCGTGTGAGCGAGCAACGACGGGCGGGGCGGGTCCTTTGACGCGGTGCGGAACCTGCTTTGCCGCAATGCGTCAAAAAGCCCGAACCACCCCGCCCCCATGCCCCGCCTCATCAAACGTTACGGCAGCCGGAAGCTCTACGACACGGCCGAGAGCCGGTACGTCAGCCTTGACGAGATCGCCGGGTTCGTCCGCGAGGGCCAGGACGTCCAGGTCGTCGAGAACAAGACGGGCGACGACGTCACGGCGGCCGTGCTCACGCAGATCATCTCGGAAGAGGGCCGCAACGGCCGCTCGCTCCTCTCGACGCCGTTCCTCCACGACCTCGTGCGGATCGGCGAGCGGGCGGTCCGAGCCGGCGAGGGCGCCGTGGGCGCTGGTCTCTCGACGGCCCGCCGCGGCGTCGACGACCTGGCCCGCCTCGCCGTCGACCGGATCCGCCCGGGCGGCCCCATCGCCGAGGTCCGCGACGAGATGGACCGGCTCCGGTCCCGCCTCGCGGGCCTCGAACGGACGCTCAACGAGATCGACGACTCGCAGACCGACTAGCTGACCCGACGCGCTCCGGCGCCGACCACCAACCTCCCATCCCCATGGCTACCACGACTCAGAACCTCCAGAAGGAGTTGAAAAAGACCACCACCGACGCCGTCACACTCGCCAGGTCCACGGCGGGCAAGGTGCAGAAGGACGTGAACGACACGGTCGGCGACGTCCGCGACTCGGTCCAGAACGTGTTCCTCGCCGGCCTCGGCGCGCTCGCGCTGGCCGAGGAGGAGGGCTCGAAGCTGTTCAAGAACCTCGTCCAGAAGGGCGAGAAGGTCGACCTCCCCTCGCTCGGCGTGGACCGCCTGAAGGCCGTCCGCGACGACCTCGAAGGCCGCGCCGGCAAGGCGACGGGACTCGTCAAGGGCCGCGCCGCCTCGGCCAAGGACGCAGCGGAGGACACCACCGACAAGGCCGAGGACCGGCTCCAGGAGACGGTGGCGACCGTCATGAAGCGGCTGGGCGTCCCGACGCGCGACGAGGTCGGGGAGCTCTCGGCGAGCGTCGAGCGCCTGACGGACCACATCGAGCGCCTCAAGACGAGCCAGGTGTCGGCCGAGCCCGTGACGCCGGCTGCGCCCGTGACGGCGGCCCGGGCGGCGGCGTCGGCCGCGCCCTCGGTGCAGGCCGACGCGTCGATGCAGGCCGTCGGCGGCGGCTGGTACGAGATCCGCGTCGGCGAGGTCGTCGTCGAGAAGGTCCAGGGGCGGGGCGACGCCGAGGCCGCGCTCGTCCGCGTCCAGGAGCAGCGCGCGTAGGCGTCCCCGGACGTCCTCCGCACCGGGCGGGCGTGGACTCCCGCGCCCGCCCGGCTTCGTTTCTGCACGTCCGCCCGGAACGCGTGGTCGCGCTGCGCGCTCGGCCACCCCGCCCCCAGTCGCCCGCCCCGCCCCGCCCGGCGGTACACTCTGATCCCCCCGAAAGCGCTTCCGCCATGCAGATCGCCGACTTCCAGCAGACGACCGGGACGGTTGGGCTCGCCCTGGCCGGCGGCGGCCCCGAGGGCGCCATCTACGAGATCGGCGTGCTCCGCGCCCTCGACGACGCCCTCGACGGGCTCGACCTCAACGACGTCCCCATCACGGTCGGCGTCTCGTCGGGTGCGTTCGTCGGCGCCTCGCTCGCGAACGGGATCACGACGGCCCAGCTCGTCCGGTCCGTCGTCGGTGAGGAGCCGGGCGAGCACCCGTTCCGCCCCGACCTGTTCCTCTCGCCCGCGCTCGGCGAGTACGCCCGGCGGGCGCTCCGCGTGCCGGGGCTCGTCGCCGAGGCCGTGTTCACGGCGCTCCGGCACCCGCGCGATTCGAGCGGCCTGGTCTCGACGCTCGTCGACCGGCTGGGGCGGGCGCTCCCGGTCGGCGTGTTCGACAACGCCCCGCTCCGGTCCTTCCTGCGCGCCACGTTCGAGCACGAGGGGCGGACCGACGACTTCCGCCGCCTCCGCAACCGGCTCGTCGTCGTGGCGACCGACCTGGATTCGAGCGAGACGGTCCTGTTCGGGGAGCCCGGCTACGACGACGTCCCGATCTCGCGGGCCGTCCAGGCCTCGACGGCGCTCCCCGGCCTCTACCCGCCGGTCGAGATCGGCGGGCGCCACTACGTCGACGGCGTCCTCAACAAGACGGTCCACGCGTCGGTCGCGTTCGAGGGCGGGGCGGGGCTGGTCCTGTGCGTGAACCCGATCGTGCCCGTGGACACGGCCCGCGCCGTCGCGACGGGCGCCATGCGCCGCGGCCGGCTGGTCGACCGCGGGATGCCGGGCGTGATGAGCCAGACGCTCCGCACGCTCGTCCACAGCCGGATGGGGACGGGCATGGCCAGCTACCGCGGGCGCTACGAGGGCGCCGACCTCGTCCTGTTCGAGCCGCCCAAGGACGACTACACCATGTTCTTTACGAACGTGTTCTCGTTCGCCGCGCGCAAGGAGATCGTGGCCCACGCCTACGCCTCGACGCTGGCCCAACTCCGCGACCGCGCGGGCGAGGTCGGCCCGGTCTTCGCGCGCCACGGGATCACGCTCCGCACCGACGTCCTCACGCGGCCGCAGTTCGACGTGTGGGAGAGCGTGGGGCTGGCGGCCGGGCGCCCGCTGCTGCCCTCGACGGTCGCCACGCGCGACCTCCACGACGCGCTGGCGGACCTGGAGGAGGTGCTCCGCACGCGGGCGGCGTAGTAGTGACGAGAGCGGGTAGAGCAACGAGCGGTGCCGCCCCGCCCGGGCGGGGTGGGGGAGCAGGTAGAGCAGGGGGCGGGGTGGCGGCTGAAACGTTCCGCTCCGCCCACGGCTTCGGGCGGGGCGGTCGAGCAGGCGAGACGAGCCAACCCGCCCTGTTTCCGGCTACCACCCAGCCCGTAGGTTCGGGCCGTGGCCGACCTCTTTCTCGATCCCGCCCCGCCCGCCGCCCCGCCCGTCCCGGCCAGCGACGCCGAGCGGCGGGCGCTCGTGGCGCTCTCGCTCGTGCCCGGCGTCGGCGCGGGGCGGGCGCGGGCGCTCGTGGCCGCCTTCGGGTCGGCCGAGCGCGTGCTCGCGGCGCCGGCCGGCCGGCTCGTCCGCGTCGACGGCGTGGGGCGGGCGACGGCCGAGGCCGTCCGCGCGGGCGCCGACGCGCGGGCGGTCGACGACCAGTTCCGGCGGGCCGAGCGCGTCGGCGCGCGGCTCGTCGCGTTCGGCGACGGCGAGTACCCGGCGCTCCTCCGCGAGATCTACGACCCGCCGCCGTTCCTGTGGGTGCTCGGGCGGTTCGACGCGGCCGACGACCGGGCCGCGGCCGTCGTCGGCACGCGGCGCGCGAGCGACTACGGGCTCCGCGTGGCCGAGGCGTTCGCGCGCGGGCTCGTCGAGGGCGGGGCGACCGTCGTGAGCGGGCTGGCCTACGGCGTCGACGTCGCCGCGCACCGGGCGGCGCTGGCCGCCGGCGGCCGGACCGTCGCCGTCCTGGGCTCGGGCGTCGACCGGATCTACCCGTCGCGGCACGCGCCGGTCGTGCGCGAGGTCGTCGAGCGCGGCGCGGGCGCCGTCGTGTCGGAGCTCCCGATGGGGGCGAAGCCGGACGCCCCGCACTTTCCGCGCCGCAACCGGATCGTCTCGGGCATGAGCGCGGCCACGGTCGTCGCCGAGGCCCGCGCGACGGGCGGGGCGCTCCTGACGGCCGCTATTGCACTCGAGCAAAACCGCGAGGTGTTCGCCGCGCCGGCGCCCGTGTTCTCGGACTACGAGGGGACGAACCGGCTCGTGCAGCAGGGGTGGGCCGCCCTCGCCCTCGGCGCGTCCGACGTCCTGGCCGCGCTCGACGCCGTGGCCCCGGCCGCCGCCCCGCCCGGCGCGGCACCGCCCGCCCCGCCCGCGCCCGCGCCGCCCGACCTCACGGCCGTCGAGCGCCGCCTGCTCGACGCGCTCGACGGCGAACCCCGCCCGCTCGACGCCGTCTGCGGCGCGTCCGGCGTCGACACGTCGCAGGCGCTCGTGTACCTGCTCCAGCTCGAGTTTCGCGGGCTCGTCCGCCAGCTCGCTGGCAAGCAGTTTTACCGGGCGTGAGCGGGGCGGTCCGCCGTGCCCGAGGCCGCCCCGCCCCGCCCGCGCGGTGAGGGGGCGGGGCGGTGGCCTGGTTCTTGTATGGAGACGGGCGCCCCGGCGTAGGTTTGCGCCCCATTCCCCCGTCGTCCCCCCGCCTGGTTGACTGCCGTCAAGCTCACGCTCTCCGTTCTCGCCGTCCTGCTCGTGCTCGCCGTCGCGCTCCCGTTCGTGCGGAAGCCGTACTGGTGGGTGCGGATGTTCGACTTCCCGCGCGCCCAGATCGCCGCCGCCGCGGTCGTCGTGCTCGTCCTGTTCGGGGTCGTCCACGTCGGGTTCGCCGAGCCGGGCGGGGTGGAGTGGGCGATCATGGGGCTCCTGGCCCTCGCCACGGCCTACGAGGTCTGGCGGATGCTCCCGTACACGCGGCTCGCCAGCGTCCAGACGCTCGACGTCGACGGCGCCGCCGAGGGCCGCTCGTTCCGGCTCGTGATCTCGAACGTGCTCATGGAGAACCGCGACGGCGAGCGGTGGCTCGAGACCGTCCGCGCCGAGGACCCCGACCTCGTCGTCGCCGTCGAGACGGACGCGTGGTGGGCCGAGACGGCGGGCGCCCTAAAGGACCGGCTGCCCCACGCCGTCGAGCTGCCGCAGGACGACACGTACGGGATGTGCCTGTACTCGCGGCTCGAGCTCGACGACGTCGAGGTCCGCCACCTGGTCGAGGACGAGGTCCCGAGCCTGTGGGTGCTGGCGCGGCTCCCCGGCGGCGACCGCGTCCGCTTCGTGTTCCTCCACCCGCGGCCGCCCCGCCCCGACATCGCCCAGGACTCGACGCTCCGCGACGCCGAGCTGGTCCTGGCCGCCCGCGACATCGTCGACTTCGACGAGCCGGTCGTCGTCGCCGGCGACCTCAACGACGTGGCCTGGAGCTACACGACGAGCCTGTTCCAGAAGAAGGCCGACCTCCTCGACCCCCGCGTCGGGCGCGGCCTCTTCGCCACGTTCCACGCCCAGCACCGCTGGCTCCGCTACCCGCTCGACCACGTGTTCCACTCGGACGACTTCGCGCTCGTCGGCCTCCAGCGCCTGGGAAACGTGGGCAGCGACCACTTCCCGATCGCCATCGAGCTGGCCCTCGACGAGTCCAAGCGCCCGCTCCAGGAGGCCCCCGACGCCGACTCGGCCGACGACGAGGAGGCAGCCAAGATGGTCGAGGACGCGGCCGCGTTCAAGGAGGAGGAGTCCGAGGAGGAAGCCGAGGAGCGCAAGGCGGCGGACGTGTAGCCTCGCCTGCGGCTCGGGAAAAGGGAAAAGGGAAAAGGGAAAAGGGAAAAGGGAAAAGGGAAAAGGGAAAAGGCGCGCGTGGGCGGGGTGGCGC